>JASEHT010000202.1 GCA_030018675.1 Smithella sp. | reverse complement strand
TCGGGTGATTTTTTCCGTTCAAAATGAAGATAATAAAGATAGGGTGCAGAAGCTTTTTCCCGACAGTACTGTTTTGATCTGCGATGTGGAAAACAGCGGAAGCATCCGTCAGTTGGGTGAATACTTTATAAAGAATAATATTAAGCTTGCCGGCTTTGTTCATTCCATCGCTTTTGCCAACTATAGTGAAGGGCTCAAGCCGTTTCACGAAACCAAAATTGAGGATTATCTTCAGGCGACCAATATCTCCTGCTTTTCACTGGTGACCGTCGCCAACGCCTTGAAAAATTCTCTTACAGAAGACGCCTCCATTGTCACCATTTCCATCAGCAACACCCGTGCGACCGCCTACGGTTACATGGGACCGATTAAGGCGGCGCTTGACGCGACGGTGGCTTTTCTGGCAAAATCGCTTTCGCAAATTTCCAAGGTCAGGGTCAACGCTGTTTGCGCCGGTCCCTTAAAAACTTCGGCATCCGCCGGCATACCCGGATATGTGAATAATTATCTTTTTGCCGAACAGTTGACCCTGCGCAAGGCCGCGCTCAAAACCGAGGAAGTTGCCAATACGGTTTTATTTCTGCTCTCGCCGGTTTCGGGCGGCATCAATGCCACCGGCATTGTGGTGGATGCCGGAATGTCCTGTAATTATTTTGATCAAGAAGTAGTTAATCGGGCGATGCGTTAATTAAAAGGAAAATATCAAAAATGACCATCCCGCTCATATCCATTGTCGGCAAATCCAATTCCGGCAAAACAACTCTGGTGGAAAAGCTTATTCCCGAACTGGTGAAAAGAGGGTATCGCGTAGCCACCATCAAACACAATAAACACGGCTTTGATATTGATCATGAAGGTAAGGACAGCTGGCGGCATAAAAAAGCCGGCGCGTGTGCGACGGTGATCGCTTGTCCCACCCAGGTCGCCTTGATTGAAGATCTTGAACGGGATCTTTCTCTGGATGAAATCAGAGATAACTATATCAAAAACGCGGACGTGATTCTTGCCGAAGGATTCAAGGGCAATCCCTTCCCTAAAATCGAGGTTCACCGGGCGGAACTCCAGCGCGAATTGCTCTGCGGCAAAGAAGACAACCTGCTGGCCATCGCTTCCGATTCGAAACCGGAAATCGGTGTTCCCTGTCTGGATATCAATGATGTAAAAGGCATTGCTGATTTGATAGTGAAAAATCTTTTAAAATAACATTGCCCTTTGACGTAAATTATGAAAAGAGACGAAAGAATTTTAAATGATGGTCTCTTCGAGAAAAAAAATTGTCCTTGTACACCCGCGGGGATTCAACTGGTTTCCCGGCAAGCGCGACATCACGGATATCGCCAACCGGATGGTGCCGCAAGGCCTTTTGTCCATTGCCGCCTATCTGACACAAAAAGGTCATGATGTTTTTGTCTATGATTGTCTCGGTCCGGACGCTCCCCTGAACCTATATACACAGGCGCAGCACATTCTGTCTTATCAGCCTCACATTGTCGGTTTTTCTGCCACAACTTCGTCGTTTCCCGATGCCGCAGACCTCGCGCAGATCATCAAAAAATTTGCGCCCCGCATCTTGACGGTGTGCGGGGGGGTTCATGTTTCCGCTTTGGAAGGTGATCTTCTGCGTGATTATCCGTCTTTTGATTTTCTGATCGCCGGAGAAGGCGAAGAAACAATGTCCGAACTGGCCGAGGACCGGGCGCCGTCTGAAATTCAAGGATTGATATGGCGACAGGAAGAAGAAATCATCACCAATGAATCGCGGCCGCAAATCGCCGATTTGGATTTGCTGCCTTTTCCCGCCTACGAAAAACTTGCCGGGTTTCCGCGTGATTATCACCTGCCTTTGTTCAGCTACATCAATACGCCCGGCGCGACCATGATCACCTCGCGCGGCTGTATGTATCAGTGTTCCTATTGCGACCGCTCCGTTTTCAAAAAAGGCTTCCGCTATAATTCCGCCGCTTACATTTACGAGCATATGAAATATCTGCGCGAAAAATTCGGCGTCCGCCACATCAATATCTACGACGATCTGTTTACCGCCAACCGCGAACGGATTGTCGGACTTTGCGAAAAACTGAAAAGCCAGCCGCTGGGAATCAATTTTAACTGTGCCGTGCGAGTCGGTTTCACGGATGACGATTTGCTCAAAATGCTCAAGGAGGCCGGATGCCTCATGGTTTCGCTGGGAATTGAATCGGCGGACCCGGCCATGCTCGCCCGGCACAAATCAGGCGTCTCGCTCGAAGAGGTGCGCGATGCCGTACAGAGAATTCAAAAAGCAGGACTGCGCGCCAAGGGGCTTTTTATGATGGGACTGCCCGGCGAGACGGAAGCATCCATCAGGCGCACGTCGGACTTCATCATTTCACTCGGTCTGGACGATATGAACATGGCCAAATTCACGCCTTTCCCGGGCGCTCCGCTCTGGAAGACCATTCAGGAAGAGGGCGTCTTCAATGAAGACTGGCGTCTGATGAACTGTCTGAATTTTGTATTTATTCCCAAAGGCATTGAATCCAAGGAACGGCTTGATCAACTTTACAATGAACACGTCAAACGTTTTTATTCTGATAAAGCCTGGCGTAAAAAATTCCGCAAACGCATCTGGCAGCATCGCCAAAGTCTGATGTATCTGCTGCGTCACCTGCCGTCTTTCTGGTCGGCAAAGAATCAGTTCGAGCCAAACAAATAGAATCATTGGTTCTTCCCGCGCATCCGGCAGTCGTCGACGCAAACGGCTGGAATCCAAACCTTCTTCTAATTGACAGCGCCGGGAAAGAATGTTAAATCGCGAAAACTTCTTAAAATGGGAGCCCCTGTAGCTCAGTAGGATAGAGCGACAGATTCCTAATCTGTGGGCCGCGTGTTCGACTCACGCCAGGGGCACCAATTATCGAAAAAACCGGTCCCGGTTTTCCGACAGGGGAAGCAAACGATTCATGAACAAAAATAATTGTAAAGGCTTCCTATTTTTCGCCCTGCTCGGAGCTGGCATCGCGACCTTTTGCGACGGCATCCATGTGTATACCCAAACGCTTTCTTATCCCGAACCGTTTCTCTTTGGTCAGGCGTGGTGGGTCTTCCCGGGGTTCTTTCTTGCTTTCCTTTTCATGCAGGCGGTTTATTTTCTTGTTATTCAACGCCTGCCTTCCGGGGTTGACTATCAAAAAAGCGTGTCCGGTGGCAGCTCGCGGGCGCTGATCGAAACGGCGCTGGCCTTTGCCTTTGTTTATCTAATCAGCGGATTCGGCAATCATGAGCCGGTTTTGCTAGCCGTTATTTTTTACGGTACATTTATGGTGCGCTGGCTTTTCAGTTATGATCGCCTCTGGCTTCTTCTTCTGGCTGTGTTGATGGCGGTCGGCGGCATGGTTGCGGAAGGCGTGTTATCGGCGGGCGGCCAGGTTACTTATCGCCACACGGATGTGTTTTATGTGCCGTTTTGGCTGGGGGGATTATACGTACACGGGGCTTTTGCGCTGCGGGAAGGAATGCGATTTTTTATTTATAACAAGCAATAAGCGAATCTTTGGAAGTCCGTCGCCCGGAGATTCCGGTTCCTCAATGATCACACCTCTGCCCTACAAAGCAGGCCGCATTAAGATAGTCCTTCTGAAGCATATCTTCACAAAATTTAATTATTTTGACGCTATTGTTGAGGCATTAAACTATGGCTACCGCGCACGAAAAAAATAAAAAGGATTGGGTCGTTTATATTCTGCGCTGTCATGATGGAACTCTGTACACGGGCATAACGAACAATATAAAGAAGCGCATGGCCGCTCATCAGCAGGGAGTGGCGGCAAAATATACCCGCTCGCGAAGGCCGGTAAATTTAATGGCGACAAGCGACGAAATGTCCAGAAGCGAAGCCATGCGCCTTGAAATAAAAGTTAAAAGGCTGCCTAAAGAAAAGAAATTAGCCGAAGTGGAAAAACACGAGGCTAAAAAACCCGCTTTCCGTGTTCGATCCAGCGGAAAGAATTATTTGTTCAGCAGGAATCATTTAAAATCAGTCTCCGCCCTCTGGCGCGTGCCTCTGAAAAAAGTGCATTGGAAGAGTCCCGTTCAAGGAAGTCCGGAACGATCGGTTTTTCGTGTTGTTGTGGAAGATGCAAACGGCAATTTCTTTGTGCTGGAGGAAATCAGCGAAAAGTTAATCGACAACAAAAGACGCATTGCCGCGATTCTCGATTTTTTAACCATAAAGAAGCTTGCGCAAATCCAGGCTTATCTGGCCGCTGAAAACGGCGAACACATCTTGCGCTACGGAAACAATTTATGGCAAATGACACCTTTTGTTCGAGGGGATGATCTCAATCGTGAACAATACATGTATGAAAAATGGCGCGGCTCGGCGCTGGCCGATTTTCTGGTCGCGCTACGCCGAAAGACGAAAAATATGCCTTCGGGCAATGCGGGCGCGATTTTCTCTCTCAAGGCTTACATCTGCAAATTAATTCGTGAAATTAATTTTTACAATAAAGATATCAAAGATGAGATTCAGGATATTGCCGGTTTTCTGGAG
>JASEHT010000201.1 GCA_030018675.1 Smithella sp. | reverse complement strand
GTGAAGGAGTGGAAGGGAAATTCTATCTCTGGACAGAGGAGGAAATCCGAAGCATCCTGGATTCGAAGGAAGCCGATTTATTCCTGTCGCTTTACCGGCACAGCTCCGATAATGATCTACCGGGCATGCATGAAATCGCTAAAAATAATTTTATCGCCCATCTGAAACCATTGATCGGGGGTCAAAAAGATTTTTCGGAGACACCGGACATTGAAAGCATTCGGGATAAACTTTTCTCCTACCGTGAAAAACGGCTGCATCCGCACAAGGACGATAAAATTCTGACCGACTGGAACGGCCTAATGATTGCAGCTCTGGCGCGCGGCGCGCAGGTTTTCGATGAACCGGCGTACATTGGCGCCGCTGAACGCGCGATGAACTTTATTCTTCAATCCCTGCAAACCAAAGACGGCCGGCTGTTGCACCGCTACCGGAGCGGCGAAGCGGCGATCACCGGCAATGTTGATGACTATTCTTTTGTGATCTGGGGGCTGCTGGAACTTTATGAGGCAACTTTTCAGGCAACGTATCTGCAAAAAGCTCTGGACTATAACAATGACCTATTCCGCAACTTTCTTGATGAAAAAACCGGCGGGCTCTTTTTTACCTCCAGCGAAGCAGAATCACTTTTAACGCGACCGAAAGAACTCTACGACGGCGCCATTCCTTCCGGCAATTCCATTGCGTTCATCAACGCGCTTAGATTATTCCGAATCACAGGCGATGCCGCAGTGGAAAAACAGGCGAATGAAATTTACCGGGCATTTCGCGCACATGCGGACGCGATGCCGACAGCCTTCACGCAATTTCTCTGCGGTCTTGATTTTGTGATTGGGCCATCGAGTGAAGTCATTATTGCCGGAGACATGGATAAACCGGACACCAAGGAACTGCTCTTTGCGTTGAGAAAACATTTTGCGCCAAATAAAGTCGTCATCCTCCGGCCTGAAAAATCAGCAAAACCGGATATTGAAGCCATCGCGCCGTTTGTGAAGTCACATTCCGGCATTAACGGAAAGGCAACCGCCTATGTTTGCACCAATTACACCTGCGCCCTGCCGACAAACGATCCACAAAAAATGCTCGAGCTCCTGCGTATAAAGAAGTAAGTCATTTCTCTCTGTCATTAAAATTCTTCTTGCAATGTTATTTCATAAGCGTATGCTTTTTTTCAAATCCCGCAATATGCGGAGGGTAATGAATATTACCTTTGGTTCTGCATGTTTCATTAAAATTGATTTGTAAATATTACCGGCTGGAAACTTATTTATTCATTGACTGACCATGATGGATCGTAAACCGCGATGTTATGATTACGTACAAAAGAAGCCGGCACTTAATATTCTGAAATTCAAGGAGAAACGCCATGCACCCAAAACAAATTATTGATATCCATTGTCATTTGTTCAACGCGAAGTACGCCATCATGGAGCTTGCCTCTGCATCATGGAACCATCTCCGCGGTAATTACCCGCATCAAAAAGGCGTAACCTTATTAAAAATGCAGAAGCGGGGTATCATCAAAACATTGGAAGGCGTCAAAGACTTTGCGGCCTATATTGCCCGACTGCTTAAGGCTGTATTATCCGACTGTGAAGGAAATTACAAAACCTCCTTGGGAAACTTTGCGAACAGCACTTTAAACAAAAATGCATCATTGATTGTGGCGCCGTTAATGATGGATATCTATTTCGCGCTGGATGATAATACAGATGAAGCAAATCTTGATCGCAAAGGACGTCTCGCGGCACCCAAAATCGAAGCGTTTGCCGTTCCCGAAGATAATCAAAAAGACTTTGAAGAGCATTTTAAAAATATTGAATCCATTATTAGAGAGGAATTTAAGAAGATACAGCCGGATACAAAACGATTACTTCTTTCCGGTGACAAACTCGCCGTCATCTTTGATGATGTAAAAAAGGAATTGCTTGCCGCGCCCCGGAAACTTCTCAAGAGCGTTGATCCTTACGCGGGAATCGAACTTTCTCCGGGGTACAAAAAACACATGCTTGAACTTGAAGAACTTGCGATAAAATATCCGGGCAAAGTATTTCCTTTTCTGGCAATAGACCCGCGCAGAATTGGCATAATGAAACTCATCGAAATGAAAGTTAACAAAGGCAAAGGCATTTTTAAAGGCATTAAAATTTATCCGCCGCTGGGTTATTTGCCCACGCATCCCAATCTGGTACCGGTTTTTGATTATTGCGTCCAATATGATATTCCCATCACGTTGCATTGCTCGCCGGGAGGAATGAATAATTTTAGAAAGAAAAACTATATCAGAAGCTGGGATGAAAAAAATCATCTGGAAGATTTCAAAACGACAGAGAATAATAAAAGCATTTATTATACCGCTCCTGAAAAATGGCTGCCTGTTTTGAAAAAGTGGCCGAATCTCCGCATCAACTTCGCTCACTTCGGCGGCGGCGACCAACTTATTGCCGGCAAAACCGATTGGATGGATAAAATTACCCAATTTATCAAGGAGCATCCGCGTGTTTATACAGACATATCCTACCATACCGACAAGAAATCGCCCTGCAAGATTCTCGAAGTCGTCGGAAAGAATGACTGCCTGAATACGAAACTCATGTTCGGCACAGACTATATCATGATCATGATGGACAAGACCTTGGGCGGTCTAAAAAATTACTTTGATCATTACACCGTACTCAATAATAGACTTCTTTATGAAAATGCAAAGGACTTTATGAAACTAAAATAAGGAGATGAAAGAATCGAAATGAAATCACCCCTCAAAAGCAGACCTCTTCATAATCCCGGACAATCAAGCGATGGATATATTCAGGATTTTATCATTGACAAAATCAGCCCACCTATATTGTTTGCTGCCGGTATGGTCTTCGTTGCATTTATGGAATGGTATAGGTGGTTTACCAACAGTCCTCCCATACCAGAATTAATGACAGCCATCGCTATTAGTGCTGTGCTCTACGCCATAATAAGAAGTATGATTCTAAGAAAAAAGCTTAAAGCTCTGAAACTAGGCAGAGATGGAGAAATTGCTGTCGGTCAACATCTTGATTTGCTGCGCGAGAAGGGCGCAAAGATCCTTCATGATATTCCAGGCCAAGGTTTTAACATAGACCATGTGGTCATAGATGAGAGCGGTATATACGTTATCGAAACAAAAACTTACAGCAAGCCCGAAAAAGGACAGACGAACATAATTTACGATGGAGGAAAGATAATTGTTAATGGGAAAGAACCGGAACGAAACCCTGTGATTCAAGTTAAAGCAGCGTGCTCTTGGCTTAAAGAATTACTCGAAAAATCAACAGGAAAAGAATACCATCCGAAAGCTGTTGTACTTTTCCCGGGCTGGTTTGTGCAACCAACTGCCGAAGCAAAAAATAGTGACGTGTGGGTTTTAAATCCCAAAGCGCTTCCTGCTTTCATTTCAAAAAGCAAGTCTCAACTTAAAAAAGATGAAGTCAATATATTTTCTTACCATTTATCCAGGTATGTGAGAGAAGAAAGCAAGTAATACAAATATTTCTCATAATGCTTCACAATGAGCGGTTTTAACCCTTGAAATCTCTTTGATAAATTGCTAATAAATTTGTGGTTTCTCCAATAAACTCCCATTTGCGAGGCTGGCCTATGATAGAAAATACTGTGGCAGTTTGGCACAAATTA
Source organism: Smithella sp. (assembly GCA_030018675.1). Taxonomy (GTDB): domain Bacteria; phylum Desulfobacterota; class Syntrophia; order Syntrophales; family Smithellaceae; genus Smithella. Next base: position 870 of record JASEHT010000201.1, on the reverse strand, counting down.
CTGGAAACGAAGGACGCGGCCGGGCTGGATAATCTTCTGGCTGATGATGTTGTCTTCTACTCCCCGGTTGTTCACACGCCGCAATTGGGAAAACCTATCACCACACTTTATCTTACCGCGGCGCTTTATGTTTTCGCCAATGACAGCTTTAAATATTTAAGAGAGGTTGTCTCCGGCAACAATGCCGTCCTAGAATTCACAACCGTGATTGACGGAATCACCGTCAACGGCGTGGACATGATTACCTGGGGCGCGGATGGACGGATTACCGAGTTCAAAGTCATGGTCCGCCCGCTCAAAGCCATCAACCTGATCCATAGGATGATGGGCGAAATGCTGGAGAAGATGAAATAATGAGACTCGCTGAACTATAGTGAAGCGTAAGTGGAATTAGTGAGTCCCAAGTTTCAGAAGCATAGCGTACTGAAATTTGCAGGACGAACTATCCCGCCGAGGTATAATCAAAAAGAGTGTAAATAAATAGAAGGCGGTGTAACCTTTCAAGTTGTGACCAAACAACTATAAATAAACGAAAGGAGACACCACCATGAGCGAAGGTATCACCGAGACGGTTAAGCCGTCAAGCACGACGTATGAAGCATTAGAGGCCATGATTCGGTCGAAGGTCCAGGAATACATCCAGACGATATTAGAGGATGAAGTCGAGACATTTTTAGGGAGGAAGAAATCGGAGAGGATCCGGGCGGTAGATGGACCGGCTGGTTACCGTAACGGCCATGGGAAGCCGAAACAATTTACCGTCATGAACGGAACGATCCATGTTCGGCGTCCTCGCGTTCGGGGGACGGAAGATCAGTTTGAGAGCAAAATCATCCCTTTTTTTAAGAGGCGGTCCAAGGAAGTAGATCG
>JASEHT010000200.1 GCA_030018675.1 Smithella sp. | reverse complement strand
CTTATCGACAATCGCCTTGATGCCTTCGCCGGAACCGCCGCCGGACACCGACATATGAACACCCGGATTCGCTTTCATGTGGGCTTCAACGGCGGCCTGAACGATGGGCAACACGGTGGTTGAACCCTTGATGACAACCGAAGAACTCGCGAACGACATCCCACTCATCATCGCCAGGGCGACAACGGCCAATACTGTTTTCTTGAAAATACTTAGCATTAAACTTTCCTCCTGATTTAAAATTTGGCCTAATTTAAATCATTAATGTTACAGTTTAATGACATGCAAAAGAATATTAGAAAAATATTGAAAGTGAGCAGATTATTTTATATCGGCAAATTTATAGCCGAAGCCTCTAACGGTTAGAATATATTTAGGATTTTCTAAATCCTTCTCGATTTGAGAACGCAGCCGCCGGATGTGAACATCAACGGCGCGGTCGGTGATAAAAGTGTCGTCTCCCCAGACATGATCAAGAATCTGATTTCTGGAATAAACCCTGCCGGTATTCCGGGACAAAAAGAACAGGAGTTTCAGTTCTGTCGGGCTGAGCGTTACCGACTTTCCCTGAACCGAAACATGACAGGAAGCATAGTTTATTTTAAGGCCCTGATAGCTGAATTCCTCTTTGTCCGCATATTTTCCCTTATCCTGCAGGCGTCGTAAAATGCTGCGCACCCTGGCGATGAGTTCTTTGACGCTGAAGGGTTTGGTCACGTAATCATCAGCGCCGATTTCCAGGCCGATGATTTTGTCAATCTCCTCACCTTTCGCCGTCAACATAATAATCGGAATTCCGGCAGTTGCAGAATTACCGCGAACCGCACGGCAAACATCAAACCCGTTCATTTCCGGCAACATAAGATCCAGAATGATCAAATCAACTTTTTGATTTTTTAGAATTTTCAGCGCCGCTTCACCGTCAAAGGACTTAAGGGTAGAAAAACCCTCTTTCTCCAGATTGTAAGCAATCAGATCAACGATATCCTTCTCGTCGTCAACAATTAGAATTTTCGACATAAAAAACCTATAAAATAAAGCGGAAAGTGCTTATGGATGCAGCATAATGAAAATCATTCGCCGATGCCCGAGAAACCCGAATACCGCGCAAATTAATCCGGAATGACTTTGAAAGCCTCATCGCCGGGACGCACGCGGTCGGACACTTTAATTCCGATGAAATCGCCGGCAACCGCCTTCTGCACCGATTTATTATCCACTTCCATCGACTGAATGACATCCGTAAAATCGGTGGTATGTCCAGAAAATTTAAGACTATCACCCACGGCCACTTCTCCTTCCGTGATCTTGACCGCTGCAACGGATGGTTTCGAGAAATATTTCATGACTTCGCCAATTCTTTTTTCTGCCATAACAACACCTCCTTTCCCATTCTCGAGGTTAAGCTATCGACCGAACCCGGCTGCTTCATTTTGAGGCAAGTATAGGAAATTTGATGTTTCAAGTCAATTAAATTGCTAGAGCCTTTTACGCTTATTCTTCTGTGCCTCTCCATATCTTAATTAAATCTTACACTTAATGTCATCAAATTGAAATGTTGGTGTACTATTTTATCCGCAAAGAAAAGAATCGTTTAAAGAAGGTTCAACGATGAGCAAAGCAAACAGCAGCATTCTGAAGTATCCCGTAATATCGGACATTAAATTGGGCAGAAACCTGTGGGACGCGATCGGCATCAAACGCAACAGACTGGGCATGGAAATCAACGTTTCCACCCTGCCTTTCTCCCCTGAGGATGTGACCGCCGGAAGCGAATCAGAAATGCAGACGGTTGTGAAAGGGAAACGTTGCAAAGTGGATTTGCCCATCTTTATCGAGCAATCCAATTATTTAAGCAATATCCGCAAACGGACGAAATCCGGAGATGCTTCCGAAAAAATTATGACGGAGCTGGAGGGATATTTAAACTCAAACAATCAAGATATCTGGGAAAACAGCTGGGTTAGAATTAACCTAAAAAAAATCGGGACATTAGCCGGACAAATCCTCCAACAGGATCTTTTGGCGGATAAAAAACATCCTGAAAAAGGCAACCGCACCGATACCCATTTTTTCTTTTATCAGCAAAACGATGAGGATTTTATACGCATACCGGTTAGCTACCTGCTGAAACTGTCACTTGCACAAGCCCTGGAACCTCTTTGTTTTTCCAATCATCTGGTTTTTAAAACCGGCCTGAAAATCATGGACAAGTTTCTAAATGACAACACATCGCCGGAAACATCCTCTCTTTATATTGTTTCGGCAGACGATGAAAACAGCATCGGAGAAAATACCGCTAAAGAAATGGCCATCCGTTACTTGCTGGGACAAATCTTACTGATGTATGCCAATCAGAAATTTTCTCTTCAGGAGAGTGGACAGGAAGCATTAATGTTCTTCTCGCCGCTTCCTCCCGTGAGACAGAAATTGTTGAGTAGTTGCGTCTCCGACTCCTTTTATCGGGAAATTTTCATGAATCCATGTCTGTCCGGGTGGGATGAAGGTGAAAAGAAATACGAGTATATGCACCTGTGCCATCGCGTTCTAAGCCGCAGCCAGTTTAATGCCGTTCTGAAGCTCAAGGATGCCGGCATCATCACGACAAATCTCGTGTCGCTGCCCAATTTGTCGAACATCAGCCTCGCCAATAACGGAACGCACGTCAGCATGGGCAGCCGGAAGCTTAGTTTTTTGCTTCAAGATGCATCCTCCGGATATACGCGCTACCATGAAAAATATATCGGGGATCTGGTTATCAAAATAGCCGAGCATTTTCTTCCTCTTTTCGTCGGCACATATACCGCAGCGCCCTACCGGATGGCCTTTACCGATTTTCATCCCGAAAAAGCGCTCAGCTTTCTACCCCATGAATTGGATTTCACGCATTTGCGCATGTTGTGGCGGCGGTGGCAGAAAAAAGCCAATCTCAATATGATGGGATACCCGTTGACGCCTTTCGGACCGCACATCCTCGATCAGGCCATCAGCCTTCTATTTGGATTAAAGGGAGACTTCGTACCCGATTTCCGGCTGATTGATTATCTGGTCTGTATTTTAAGCACGGAAAAAAACTCGGCGCTCAACGGTCAACTATACAACGGCCTTTCCCTGAAAAAGGATCTTGCCGATCTTGGTGTTTTTGACACGAGCATGTCTCTATACCTGTTCGAAAAACTGAGGGAATACGACGCCATGGGATTCTCCGGTTTTGAGGGACGACATTACAGTCTTTTTGACAGCTTTATGTCGGACATGGCTTCCGCGGTAAACCTGCAAAATTTAATCTACCTTCTGGCATATAAGTATATAACGACAGAACAGGTTACACATCACGACATACCTGATGAAGCTTTTGTGGAAAGTGAAAGACGGCAGATCATCTTCGGCAGCGCCATCGGAATTCCCACGTTCTTCGTTCACCGCAATACCGGCAATGCTTTTTTGAAGCGAATCATAGAAAAAACAAACAAAAGCCGTTCGAGCCGACGCTACAGCGGATATACCAGGGTCTACAATATCGAATACAGACGGGCTTTGCTCGAGACAATCCGCAATGACGCAGCGGATTTGATTGAGATGCTGGGTATGAAGAACACCCTATCCGACCTGGACCGTCGCATCAACGAACCTAATCAGTTTGCCGCATCAGGAAAACTTACCCGTAATATACTCGGTCAGGCCCATGCGCGTTCGGCGATGTCTGTCAATCCTGAAACCTTCAATCAGGCCGCGGAAAAATACTATCGCACCAATTTGCGACTCAAGCACATCAAGGAATCTTTTGACCTCTTTAAAAAAGAGATTGCATCTCTCACTCAAACCAACGGGTTCATATCTCACGACATCAAAGAGATCATGCGTATCGTCCTGAAAGAATCTTCTTTGGATTCTTTCTTCGATATGGCTCAGACAGAAATGCTGAACGGCTCCGCCGCCGGGGATCTGCTGGAAAAAATGCTTTACCTGATTCTGGCGTATATTCATCACAGGAGCGCTGATTGTTCCACAACACAACAATCCCCTCAAGAGGAAACGGTTTATGCTGAAGCATCAATACATTGAACGTGATTCAAGAAAAATCTATGATGAACAGTTCTACGGACACGAGGCCATCCGATTTCTGTATTCCAAAATCAGAGAACAATCGCCATGGCTTTTTCGAAGACTGACCAGCGCAAGAATATCCAGTCTTCTGGCTTACCACAATTACGACGGCTTCCTGGCCGGAAAAATGAAAGATCATCTGAATTTGCAAACGGTCATGAATCTCAACGGGCGGGAATGTTTTGATCCACCCGAAAAAATGGATTCATTAAAAAAGATTTTCGAAAGGAAAATCCGCTACTGGCATTGCCGGCCGATGCCCAATGATCCGTTGGCTATTGTTTCTCCGTGTGATTCGAGAATGCTGATCGGATCATTTTCGGATACATCCAAGATATTCATTAAGGGGAAATTCTTCGAATACGAAGAGATGCTGGGCCGCAATAAGGAAACCTGGCTTAAAATGTTTCAGGGCGGCGATTTTGC
>JASEHT010000001.1 GCA_030018675.1 Smithella sp. | reverse complement strand
GCGCGCGTCTGCAGGCAATGGCGGATGATATTGTCAATGCGGGAGATGGATTTCTCTTCATCGGGAACGAATATTCTTCTTAAGCGCGGTTCGATGGATTGTTTTTCCCCTTTCTGGATAAAAACACGCGGCGCTCTTTTGCCCAAGGCGCAAACCACTTCGTAACTGATGGTTTTGGCTTTCGCGGCGATTTCATCGGCGCTGATGAAATCCCTGCCCTGTCTGCCCATCAAGACCACTTCATCGCCCGTCCGGCATTCGGGGATATGCGTCACGTCAACGGTACACATATCCATCGAAACCCGTCCCACAATGGGCGCTCTTTTCCCGCGGATAAGCGCCTCGCCCTGATTGGAAAGAATAAAGGCGTAACCGTCTCCGTAACCGACGGGAATGGTCGCGATGCGCGTGGGTCGTGAAGTGACAAACGTGCTGTTGTAGCCGACGCCGCACCCGGCGGGAAACGTTTTCAGTAAAATAACATTGGTTTTAAAAGACATGACCGGAGCAAGCCTGGCTTTTGATGCGGTATCCGGTCCGGGATAAATGCCGTAGGTCATGATGCCCGGTCGCACCATATTCAGTTTAAAACCGGGGTAGTTTAAAATGGCGCCGCTGTTGTCCAGATGTCTGACGGGAATGTCGATTCCCGCGCTTTCGATGTCGGCGAGAAGATTGGAAAACAACAGCCATTGTTTGTCGTTATCAGAAATCAGTTTTTCACTGGAGGCGAGGTGGCTGAAAATGCCTTCCAGTCTGATATGGCCCAGCTTCGATGTTTTCTCTACCAAATCAAGCGCTTCGGTATGCATGGCGCCTCCGCGTCCCATGCCGGTATCCACTTCGATATGGACGGGAAATTTCCGGCCTGATTTGGAAAGCGCCTTGTTGAGTTTAAAAGCGAAAGCATAATCCGACAGCGATGGCGTCAGGTTGTATTTGATGATTGGGGCGATTTCCGCATCCGTGGATGGTCCCAGAATAACAATCGGCGCTTCAATGCCGCTGATGCGCAGTTGAACGCCTTCATCGGCGTTGGCGACGCCCAGCATCTTCGCCCCGCTTTGCAGCGCCGCGCGGGAAATCTCTATAGCGCCGTGTCCGTAAGCGTCGGCCTTGATCGCCGGCATGAAATCGGTTTTGGGTCCGATTAACCTTTTTATTTCTTTGAGATTGGCGATAAAATGATCAAGATTAACTTCCACCCAGCTGCGGTATTTTTGTTCATGCTTCAGGGGCATATATTATTCCAGGGACGATAGTTTTGTTGCTCGCTGATGAACCGGCATTGTTATGCTGAACAACGCTGCTTTTGCGGATAATATCAAATCATTAATGAAAGTCAAGTTGTCTATCTTTTTAAAAAAATTAGCAATTTATTGCTTGAAAAATAAATTTTTTTCACTAGAATGAAAAAAAATCAGGAGGGTGAGTTATTAACCCCTCACAATGAGGAGGGTAAAATGTCGAGAGCAAAAGCTGGAGATGTCCTGAGTTGTGAAGTTTGCGGACTGAAAGTAATCGTGGACGAGGAATGCGGTTGCGCCACGATAGACATTATTTGCTGTGAAGAACCGATGGTTAATATCGGTCCGGCGCAACCCAAAAAAGTGAAGGCTCTGGCCGCGCCGAAAAAGAAGAAAGCTGTTAAGAAAGTTAAAACGTCACCCCAGAAGAAGCCGGCCGTAAAAAAGGCGAACCCGGCCCAAAAGAAGCCTGTGAAAAAACCGGTTAAAAAAGCCGTAAAGAAATCGGCCAAAAAGAAATAAACACTTTTCACAATAAAGAATGACGGACTCCGGCAACGCTCTTTCACGCAAGGGTTTTGCCGGAGTTTGTTTCTTCAGGGATTATTTTTCAATGGAGCAACAGGCGAAAAATCCGTCATTTCAAGCCGGTACGTTCGGAGCTTGAGAAAAACGCGTATTCTGTAATCTGCTTGGCGAAGGTCTGCTGACTATGGCGAATAAAGATAATCCAAAGAAAAAAAGCGAGGAACTGGCGTCATCCGCTCTGAAGGTCAATCTGGAAAGAACGGCCGCCACCATAGAAATTCCGGAGCAGGACTTTCTGCTGCTCAGTGTCGTCAAGAATCATTACGGGCTGCAAAAGAAAACCCGGGAACTTCTGATGGAATTGCATCACCCCTTTGTGAACTGGGAATATGTTCTCAAAGAATTGAAGTCGGTTTCCATCGGGGATTTCCATATTTTCAATCATCATCAGGACGGTCTTGGTGCTCTTTCGATTATCCTGCGCATTTATCTCAATGTGATCAGGTCTTCAGCAGGCGATGAGGTCAAAGACAACGCCATCCATTATTTGCTGGATTACATGGATACGATACTCACCCGGAGCAACGAACGCCTTGCGCGGAATATGTCTCTTCTGCCGGAGATTCTGAAGTCTCTCCTGGAGATTATAGATGAAGACGAGATGATTTTCCGGAAAAGTTCTTCTTACGTGAAAAAAATAATCAAAAGCGTTGAGGAGAACAATCTGGACATTCCCGCTCCGCTGATGGCAGATTTAATTCACCGGTTGTTCGGGATTACGTATCGGTTCAGACTGTCTCAGCCGGATCCAGCCGAATGGTTTATTGCCGGAGACGGCATCAATCCGGAAGGGTTTGAAGCTTACAGGCAAATCATTCAGCCGCTCAGCCACGAACACTTTCGCTCCCTGCTGGAAAAGCTCGAAGAACTTCGTCCCGGAACAAAAAAGAAAAACGGCAAAAGCATCCAACAATATACGGACTTACCCGATTTTTTTCAGACCGCCAACGGTTATTTAACGGCAGCCGACCAGTTGGAAAAATCCAAAGCCTATCAGGGGCATCAGCATCTTGTTAAACTGCGTTTTCTTTTTCATGTAATGGATGTTGCCAGCCTTGCCGATGTTCATGCCGGCGCTCTGCGTGAAATTAATTATTCGCTGAAAAAGGTATTTCAGGAGGAAAAACAGGAAAGCCTGGATGATTTCGTGCGCAAGATATTCGGCTTTTTGAAGAAGAATAAATCGCAGCGCGAATTCAGCGCCGCGATTTATGATTGCATCACCACAACCGCCAAAGAGGTTTTCGCTCAAAACAACCATCAGCTGGCGGAAACCTTTATTGATGAACTGATTGCCTACGGCTTTCAATATCCCGAGATTAAAGGTTCAACGGAGGAGTGGCAGGTCAGGGTCAATCCGGCGCATATCATCAATATTCGCGCTTGGCTTGAAATTATCGGCATGAAGCCCCGCTGGACCAAGAGACTGATTTCGGCGCTGATTATCAACTTAAAAATGGGAGGGATTTTTGTCCGCGACACCGACCTGATTCAAAAAGACATTTCCGCCTTACTCAATACAGACATAGCGCCCGCGTATGGTCTGATCAAGCAGCTTTTGAGAATCTTTCCCGTTTACTTCAAGGAAATAGGAGCCGAGGGGGAACTCAGGGATATTTCCACGAAGGTGGACGAATTATCCGCCCGCCAAGACAAGCTGGTTTATTTTCTCCGCAAGCAGTCGCACGTGGAAAGCAACAGTCTTCTGGTCAAATTCATTGAGGATATTTTTCAATACTGGAACACCGGAGATATGAGCTTCCTTCGCGCGCACCTGCCTAATGAAGTTTATGAGCAAGTTATGAATCCCGGAGAGTATTTCACCGGAATGCACAAAGCTTTTAAGTATTTCTTCACCAAAGTGCACGGCAATCCGAGAAAATTTCTCGAATGGGATAACGAAAAAGTCTGTCGGGAACTGAATAACGTCAAGGGTGTTAATGAAAGGGATCAGGAGCGGGTCAAAATCATGATCCGCATTTATCAGCTGGTGTATAAAAAATATTACCCGCAGTATATTGATCTGCTGAAAGACCTGGAGGCCGTCAACGCGTTTCCCAAGGCGGATATCATATCCCTGAAGCGAGCCCTGAATTCTAAAAATTACTTTCGTAGCCTCTCCGTCATCTTGAAATTTCTGTCGTTGCTGAAAGAACAAATTCTTTCTCCCAAGAAGACGCAGGTTTATGAGAACATCTATTACAAAAGGCACATCGCGGCCGGTATTCCGTCCATGTACGGGACGTATTATGAAAAGAAATTCGACGCCGTCGGTTTGACCCTGAGGCTGGAGAGTCTGGCCACGATGCTTTTTGAGGAATTGGGACAATCCTTTAATCTTAAATTCATCACCAAACAAACAATTAAAAAAATACACACGTATTTGTGGATATACATCAACGCCCTGGAAATTGAAGGCATTTCCACGGAAGGTCTGGCGGCAAAAGTCAAATACGTGACCAACGCCTTATCCATCAAACAGTTTTCGCTCGAACAGTACGTGGACATTTTCCGTTTCATTTCCAAGGATGTTCAGGATATTATTCGTAATTATTATATTGACGTTCATGCTTCATGCCTACCTGTTGTCATTAGGCAGATTTATCATCGGGAAGCCGAAGCCGAAAAGAAGACGGTGGTCAAGAAACAGGAAAAACTTGTTTACCAGCACTCGGAAAATTTTTTCCGCGGAATCATCTCGTCGGCTTTTGGCATTCAGGTGCTGGATAATTTTGTGAACGCCGTCATTAAGACGCTCAACGCCGAATCGGATAAATTCAAGGATAACAAACAAATCCTCAAAGTGGTTATGGCCTATAATCCCGAATTGACCGTTTCATCCTTTTATAAAAAGAACAAAAAACTGGATAACCAGATCCTGCTCGGCAACAAGGGATATTTTCTCAAGGAATTGGTATCTTTTGGATTCAATGTCCCTCCGGGATTCATTATTACGACGGAAGTGTTCAGAGGGTATGAAGCTGTTTACGGATATAAATATATCTTTAATGATCTCGCTGTCCGGGTGAACAAGGAAATTAAAAAGCTGGAGAAAATAACCGGCCGCAAGCTCGGCGACCATCGCAACCCCTTGCTGCTTTCGGTCCGAAGCGGCGCCACGGTTTCCCTTCCCGGCATGATGAAATCTTTTCTCAATGTCGGCATCAATGAGGCGATAGCGGAAAATCTCAGCGAAAAAGAGAATTTCCGCTGGGCGGCGTGGGATTCATACCGCCGCTTTTTGCAGACGTGGGGAATGTTCCAGGGCATGGACAGAAATTTTTTCGATGCGATCATCAACGAATTCAAACAAAAACATGGCGTGGAAAGAAAAATCCAGTTTCCTCCCGGGCAGATGAAAAAAATAGCCATAGCCTATAGAAATGGTCTCGAAGACAACGGCATTGAATTCAAGGACAAGCCCCTGGATCAATTACGCCATGCCATTTTGCAGGTTTTCGATTCCTGGTATTCGGAGCAGGCGGAAATTTACCGTCGGCAAATGCATCTTTCCGATAAATGGGGCACGGCCGTGATTGTTCAGAAAATGGTCTTCGGCAATCTCAATGAACATTCCGGGTCCGGCGTTATCTTCACCCGGGAACCCAAGAGTTCGTCCAACGATGTGACGCTTTACGGAGATTTCATTTTCGGCGTGCAGGGCGACGACATTGTCTCCGGTCTGGTGGAAACCTATCCCATTTCGAAAAAGCAGCGTATCGCGGAGTGCCGGTATTCCGAAATATCCCTGGAAGAAAAATTTCCGGAAATTTACGGCGAACTGTTGCGAATTTCCGAGATACTGATTTACGAAAAAGGCTTTAATCATCAGGAAATCGAATTCACCTTTGAGGGGCCGACGCGGGACAAGCTATATATTCTTCAGACGCGCGACATGAATCAGATCACGACGCAGAAATGGGGACGTTTCAAAGACAGCAAAGCGATGCAGGCATCGGTCCTGGGTGTCGGCATCGGGGTCAACGGCGGCGCGCTGGCCGGCCGGGCGGTTTATTCGGAGGCCGATATCAGGCGTTTCCGCGAAACGGAGCCGGATACCCCTCTGATTCTGATTCGTCCCGATACGGTTCCTGATGACGTCGGCGTGCTTCTGCAGGTTGAAGGACTGCTCACCGCCAAAGGCGGAAGCACCTCGCACGCCGCGGTGACCATTCCTCAACTCAACAAGGTTGGCGTTGTCGGTTTCAGTAAACTCAAGGTTTATGAAGCCGATAAATTCGCGACGATAGACGATCATACGATCCGGGCGGGTGATTTCATCAGTATCGACGGCTGGAGCGGCACCGTTTATAACGGGCGGCATGAAAACGAAACAGAATCACAGGTATGAACCCCGGGGCAATTCCGATAGCTATCGGAACTGGACCCTAAATCCGCCCCAAGGGGCGGGTATCATACCCTCCGCTAATGGCGGGATTGTTCCCAATCCCGACTTATTGGGATTGGATAGTTCGTCCGACAACTTTCAGAACGCTGCGCTTCTGAAAGTTGGGACTCACTACGACTTGCAATGATAGTCCCACATAGCTTTGCATGTGGGATAATTCCATTCGCGCTTCGATCTACATTTCATTTGCTCTCAGCGAATGTCATTAAAATTTGAGTCTCACAATAAAATCAGCCCACCGACCGCGCTGATCAGCGGGCGGTGGGCTGTCTGAAGAATTCTCTCCTATAAAATATTTTTGTGAATATAAGCCGTTAGATCACCCAAGCGGTTTACGTAGCTGCCATATTCATTATCATACCAGCCGAATACCTTGGCGTGCACAACGGGAACTTTCAGGACATTTTCAGGAAACACTTTTTTGATATCCTGCGGGAGGCACGGAATGTATGAACAGTCCAGATTAATATATGCGGTCCGTGTGTGATTGAACTGTCCCTCGATGATGACGGCCGCGTCAACGCCGATGAGATCAGCCGGCACATTTTGTTCCATTGTGAATCTGATCAGTTTTTCGGGATTGTTCTCCGCGGCTTTTCTGTACAATTCATTCAGCATTTTTGTGTTAATGGCCATTGCTGCTCCCTGCTTGTCGGAACGCGCCTGAAACGTGGCGTTCAGGACAATCAGGGACATGGTACTGGTGGGTATTCTGATGGAGTCGGCCATGAAGCCGATATGCTGGACTTCCGGAATAACCTCCGCCAGCGCTTTGGCGGCATTGGTGGAGGTCAGAATGATGCTGTCCAGAATGCTGCGGTTCTTTCTCAAATCCTTTTCCCCGGCCTTGGGAACGCTGTCCAGCACGCTCTGTGTATTCGTCACCGCGTGAATGGTGGACATGGCTGCCGTCAGAATATTGCTGGTTTCCTCGTTGTCCAGAAGCGGCTTGATCATGTGAGCGAGGCCGGTTGTGGTGCAGGACGCGGCGGAAACAATCAGATGCTTCTTCGGATTAAAGGCCGTGTTATTGATGCCATAAATCAGGGTGATGGCGTCATCCGGCGTGGACATGGCCTTATTCTTAATCTTGAAGGGTGCGGAATTGATGACCACTTTTGCTCCGCCGTGCAAATGTCCGCGGATGGAACCGCTTTTATTGTCCGGTGCCACGACCGGGTCATTGAATTTTCCCGTGCACTCCACAACCACGTCCACACCGTACTGCCGCCACGGAATATCGGCGGGATTTCTCGCTTCGCGCAGAACGGTGACGGGAATACCGTCAATCAGCAGCTTGCCCTGCTTTTCGTCAACAATCTGAATGATGCGTTCCGCTTTGACGCCATACAGAAACTTGTGCATCAAACCGTAAGTCGAATCTTTTTCAATGACCTGGGCGATAGCATCGAGACCGGTACCAATCTCCCGTCCCTGATTGACGACGATTTCCTTAAAATACTTTCTGCCGATATGGTGCCATAACGTTAACTTCCCGATCCTTCCCAAACTATTAATGCCGAGAACTGGCTGCTTTCTTTCAAATCCCTGACTTTGTGACATGATCAATATCCTCCTTCATCCTGTTTGCACAGGAAGTAATATGCTGATTGATTTTATGGAGATTAATAAAAAAAAACGCAGGGACACCCTCTGCATTTTTGAAAGGACAACATTATTCATAAACGGTTTGGTGGTGACCGGGACCATAAAACATCTCCCTTAAAAGGTCACCATCTTTTTACATTGAAGACGGAAAAATGTCAATAGAGCGGGATAAATTTTTTGCGGATTTGTCCCCGAGAGGCTTAAATGGTTTATTTTAAAGGACAAATATTGGAATTATTTTTTACCGGAAATTTCCCTGATGATACCGAGAAACCCGTCAGCTTTCAAGGATGCTCCGCCGACCAGGGCGCCGTCAATGTCGCCCATAGCGATCAAATCGCCGATGTTGTCTTTGGTGACGCTGCCGCCGTAAAGTATGCGGATGCCGTTGGCGGCTTTGCCGTAAGATTCATTTAAAATCTTACGAATGAAGGCATGCACGTCCTGCGCCTGCGCGGGCGTGGCAACCTTACCGGTTCCTATGGCCCAGACCGGTTCGTACGCAATAACAATATTTTCAATTCTTGAAACACCTTTCAGACCATGATCCACCTGCCTGCCGACAATTTCCTGTGTGATGCCTTTTTCTCTTTCTTCATCGGTTTCGCCTACGCACATAATCGGCGTCAGTTCCGAAGACAGAGCTTTCTTGATCTTAAGATTCACATCGGCGTTCTGCTCCTGAAAATATTTCCGCCGCTCGGAGTGGCCGATAATCACGTAGGAACAACCGATATCTTTCAGCATCGGAGCGGATACCTCACCGGTGAAGGCCCCTTTGTCTTCATAGTGCATATTTTGCGCGGCCAGAAGCAAATCGGATCCCTTCAATATTTCGCTGACGCCATGTAGAGAGGTAAAGGGCGGTGCCAGAATAACCGATCCGTCTTTGATGTCTACTGCACCTTCTTTAATGGCTTTAGCCAAAGCCGTTGATTCGGCAACGGTATTGTGCATTTTCCAGTTGCCCGCGACAATCCATTCTCTCATTAATTTATCCTTTTTTCTCCAGCGCCGCGATTCCGGGGAGGGTTTTGCCTTCCAGCCACTCCAGAAATGCGCCGCCGCCTGTTGATATGTAAGACATCTTCGCGCTCAACCCCGCTTTCTTGATGGCCGTGTCCGTATCGCCGCCGCCGATAATAGAAACAGCACCGCTGTCGGCCACGGCTTGGGCCAACTGAAAAGTTCCCTTGCTGAAAGGCGCAAGTTCGAACATTCCCATCGGACCGTTCCAGATAACGGTCTTCACATCTTTCAAAGCATCGCTGAACAATGCAATCGTGGCCGGTCCGATATCCAATCCGATCCACTCTTTGGGGATTTCATTGACGGAGCAGACCTTTACCTCCGCTTCCGCCGTGGCTTCCGGCGCGATTACAGCATCCACGGGCAGCAGGAATATCACGTTTTTCTGCCGGGCTTTTTCCTGAATTTTGTTTGCTGTATCGAGCATATCTTCTTCGCACAGGGATTTTCCTGTTTCATAACCGGCCGCCCTTAGGAAGGTGAAGGCCATTCCGCCGCCGATGATTATTTTATCAACCTTTTCGATAAGACTTTCCAGCAGGCCGATTTTGTCGGAGACCTTCGCCCCGCCGATCATCGCGGCCAGCGGCCTGGCCGGATTGACCATCGCCTTCTTGAAATACTCAACTTCATTTTTCAAAAGAAATCCTGCCGCACAAACAGGAACAAATTCGGTAATCGCCGAATTGGAAGCCGCGGCCCGATGCGAAACCGCGAAAGCGTCGTCAACATAAACGTCGCAAAGCGCGGCCAGTTGTCTGGCGAATTCCGTGTCGTTTTTGTCTTCTCCCGGATGGAAACGGAGATTTTCCAGCAGGATAATCTCTCCCTCCTTCATTTTGCCAATGGCCTGTTCCACATCCGCGCCCACACAGTCATCCAAAAACGTGACCTGCTTATTGAGTAGACCGGAAAGAACCTTGACTACGGGTTTGAGCGACATTTCCGCAACTCGTTTCCCTTTGGGTCTGCCCAGATGAGACGCGATGATTAATTTGGCTCCCTGCTCCAGCGCAAAATTGATGGTCGGGATGCTTGCCTTCACCCGCTTGTCGCTGGTAACGTTTCCCTCTTTGTCCATCGGGACGTTAAAATCCACGCGCAGAAAAACTCTTTTCCCTTTTATTTCAATCTGATCAATGTACTTCATTTTCCTTCTTGGCCTTTCTTATTTCATTATGAAAGAGAGCAGTTCCAGCATTCTGTTGGAAAAGCCCCATTCATTGTCATACCAGGACAGAATCTTGGCCATATTGCCGCCGATCACCGTTGTGTTGGGCATATCAACGATCGATGAATATTTGTTACCGTTGAAATCGCGGGAAACCAGTTCCTCTTCCGAGCACATCAGGATGCCTTTCATCGCGCCTGCGGCATATTCGCGGAATTTGTCGTTGATCTGGTTCCGGTCGGTTTTTTGGGAAAGTGTCACCACAAAGTCAACCAGCGAAACGTTCGGCGTTGGCACGCGAATGGCGAGTCCGTCCAACTTCCCTTTCATTTCCGGTATGACTTCCGCGATGGCCCGGGCCGCGCCGGTTGTGGTGGGTATCATCGAAAGGGCGGCCGCACGCGCCCGTCGCAAATCTCTGTGCGGTTCGTCCAGAACCACCTGATCGTTTGTGAAAGAGTGAATGGTTGTCATCAGACCGTATTCAACGCCGAATTCCTGATGCAGAATTTTGACAATCGGCGCCAGGCAGTTTGTGGTGCAGGAGCCCATGGAAATGATGTGATGCTTGTTTTTGTCGTATATTTCCTGGTTAACGCCGAGGACAAACGTTACATCGGGGCCCTTGGCCGGAGCGGAAATGACCACCTTTTTCGCGCCGGCTTTAATATGTCGTTCCGCGCCCGCTTTATCCGTGAACATTCCGGTGCTTTCCAGAACAACGTCAACACCCAAATCCTTCCAAGGCAGTGATTCCGGCTCCCGGGCGGAAAAAGATTTGATCTCCTTTCCGTCAACGATGATGGCGTTGTTGTCAATTTTGATTTCCGCGTCAAGCGTTCCGTGCGTGGAATCATATTTCAGCAGATGAGCCAGGGTTTTGGCATCCGCCAAATCGTTAACGGCTACAAATTCAACATCCTTGTTTTTATATCCGGCCCTGAATACGAGCCGCCCGATTCTTCCGAAACCGTTAATGGCAATTTTTACAGACATGTCAACCTCCTTTTATTGAAAAAAAATTATCGATTAAAAGGTGTTGTTTGTCAACCTGTTTTGCCGGGTATGTAAGAAGCACATAATATGTCCGGTTAAGAAGTTACCGATTTTAAGAGGTCACTAATGAAGCGGACAGGGCTACTGGAGGAGATTCGGAGAATGCGATTTGAAGAGATATCTGGAGGATGGCATAAGGGCCGATTAAGCCAGAAAGAAGCTGCCCAGATATTAGGAGTCTGCAACCGGACATTTTGGCGACAGATTTGCCTGTATGAAGGAAATGGATTGGATGGGCTCAATGGTAATCGCCTCACCCATTTTTATTGAGTTGGTCATTGTCAAGAAATTAATTAGATTTTTTGGCTCGAGACAATGTTCGAAATTTAAGCAAAAAATCAAAATTCACTATTTTGCTAAAAGAAATACAAATAATCGAAATAATACTGTTACAACATTTATACCAAGCGCTAGAGAGAGAATATCATTTGAAAGAAAGTATATCCGTGAAAAATCTTAAATGCTCACTTGCGGAAGAAAGAAACAAAATTCATAATCATCAATCTGTTGAAATATTGTTCTTTTTGGTGCCATAATCTCGCATGTTGTATTTTGCCCCCCCGTTTTCTGAAAAATAACTTATTCCTGATGGGCACTAATTAGTCAAATATGTCCCATTAGGGGGACATTGGTTTCAGGCTTTTAATATTTTTTTTAAAAGATGGTTAAGAATCGGCTTATTGAAAGGCATAATGCCTTTGGCATTTTTCTTGCAAAAATCTGACGCTTTAAACAGAAATCGTTATTGATGAAAAATTTGAAGAAAGAGTTAAGGAGGATTTATGGCTAGTCTTTGGTTTGATTTAAGAGATATTAAATTCCAACTGTTTGAATTATTCAAGGTAGAAGAAACCTTACTGGGTAAGGGTCGTTATGTGGACATTGATATTGATACGTGTAAGATGGCTCTTGACCAGGCGGCAAAGTTTGCCGAGTTGGAGATTGCTCCCACCTATCCTGATGAAGTTCATCGTCAGCCGGTCGAAGCAACATATAAGGACGGTAAAGTAACAACACCTGAAGCTTACAAAAGGTTATATAAACTTTATTGTGAAGCCGGCTATATAGCCATGGCAGATCAGCCGGAAGTTGGCGGCCAGGGATTCCCGGCAATAATAGCAGCGGCTTGCTATAATATGTTTTTATCCGGCGGCCCAGCTTTCATTATGTATCCAGCTATTACTCACGGCTCGGCAAGACTAATTGATGAATATTTCCAACATCCTCTACGTAATATCGTTCTGGAAAAGATGTACTCCGGCGAATGGGCAGGTACGATGTGTCTCACCGAACCGGGCGCCGGTACCGATGTTGGAGCTTTAAAGGCCACCGCTAAAAGAAATGCTGACGGCACCTTCTCTATCGTCGGTACCAAGAGCTTTATTTCGGCCGGCGATCAGGATCTGACTCCGAACATTATCCATCCGGTTCTCGCCAGAATCGAGGGCGATCCTAAAGGGACCAAGGGCATCTCCATCTTTGTAGTCCCCAAATTCAGATTCAATGAAAAAGGCGAGATGGGTGAATCAAACGACGTATTCTGCAGTGGTATTGAGAGCAAGATGGGCATCCACGGCAGTGCCACGTGTACCCTTAATTTCGGCGATAATAACAAGTGCATCGGTTATCTGATGGGCGAACCAGGCCAGGGCATGCCGATTATGTTTCACATGATGAACGAAGAGCGTCAGGGAGTCGGTCTGATTGGCGCATCGATTGCCGGCTCAGCCTATCTCCATGCTCTTGATTATTGCAAACAGAGGATCCAAGGGCAAAACGTCATAGCCATGGCCCTGAAGGATGAAAACGCTCCTTCAGTTCCCATCATTGATCATCCCGATATCCGCAGAATGATGATTAAGATGAAATCCATTTCAGAAGGTCTTCGCGCTTTATGTCTGTTCTGCTATTTTTGCATGGATAATATGTTCAGCGCGATGTTATCGATAGTCAATGGCAGCGGAAATAAAGAAGAGTTGGAAAAAGAGCAAGAGTATTGGGAAGGTCTTATCGAAATTATCACTCCAATAGTCAAAGCTTATAGTACGGACATGGGTATGGTTGCTTGCGATCTGGCCGTGCAAAGTTATGGCGGTTATGGTTACTGCCGCGAGTATCCGGTTGAGCAGATGATGAGGGATCAGAAGATCAACGCGATCTATGAAGGCACTAACGGCATTCAGGCTCTTGATCTGCTGGGACGCAAGCTGGGCATGAAAAAAGGTGCTTATTTCATCCGTTTGCTCAACTATACCAAAGAGGCTATTGACGAAGCCGAGAAACTCGACGCTCTCAAGGGAGAAGCGGCCATCGTCAAAGATGCTTTGACTGCCTGCGGATTAACAGCAAAGGACTTCTCCAAGATGATTGGCGCGACGCCTTACGTACCACTGATTGGAGCAAGCGATTATCTTAACTGCCTGGGCGATGCCCTTGTTGGCTGGCTGCACCTCAGAATGGCAACTGAAGCGGTTAAGAAGTTCTTTGATCCGTCAACAAGTGAAAATGATAAAGCCTTCTATCGAGGCAAGATTGAAGGAGCCAGGTTCTTCATTAATCGCATTACAGGGCTTGTAATGCCCAAGCTGGAAAACCTGAAAAAAGATGAACAGAGTGCGATGAACATTCCGTTAGAGTCTTTCGCGGGCGAATAGATATTATTTTGAAGAAACACAAGAAAGGAGAGTTGGTATGAGTCAGGTGTGGAATATTGGATACATAACGAGACAACAGGCCAGTGTGGTGCCTAATACCATTTCTATAATTTTTGAAGATGAGCCGGTCACCTTCAAAGAGTTAAATGATCGTGTTAATAAAACTGCCAATTATTTACAGAGCACTGGTTTACAGAAAGGCGATCGGGTGGCTGTCTATCTTCAAAACTGCTTGGAATTCGTCTATGTATATTTTGCCGTAGCGAAACTCGGCCTTATTATTGTGCCTCTGAACCTGCGGTTGGTAGGTCGTGAACTTGAATACCAACTTAATAACAGCGGGGCCCGGATGCTTATTTTCCACGCCAAGTTTTTAGAGAATGTCAATAAAATAAAACGTAATATACAGGTGGATAAAGACAAATACATTTGGCTGCCCGGACGTGATGAAGATGTCCCCGACTGCCCCGAATGGGCCATTCGTTTCCACGATCACTATCCAAAATTTCCCGATACGGAACCGGTTCTAAAGGAGCAGGTTTTTCTTGACGACCCGTTGGGCATTATCTATACGTCAGGCGTTACCGGAGCTCCCAAAGGGGCTATAGTAAGCCATAATCAGACTTTTTACAAGGTTATAAGTTTAAGTGGCACGGGTGCGTTTGGAATTGTCTTTCTATCGCAATTGCCGCTATTCCACTCCGGTGGACTTTTTATAAGTTTGACCTCTTGTGTCGGTCGCGGTATGACTATGATCTTAAGGCAAAATTTTGATCCCGTGCAGTTTTGCCTTGATATCGAAAAATACAAGGCCAATGTCGTTTTTGCCCTGACCACGATGTGGCGCCTTATTCTGGATTCGGGCAAGTTGGATGAAATCGATCGCAGCAGCATTATTATGTCTCTTGGAGGCGGAGAAAGAACGCCCAAGGCTCTGCTGGATAAATTAAAAGAAAAAGGAATCAAAGTGAGTGTCGGTTTCGGGCAAACCGAAAATTCGGCTATGACGGTTCTTTCATACGAAGACATGGAACGTAAACCCGGCTCTGTTGGCAAAGCAAGGGAATGGAGCGACATGTGGATTGAAGATGTATGTGGCAAGAGACTGCCTCCGGGTGAAATTGGCGAAATAGTGGCTGTCGGTCCCAAGGTCATGAGCGGCTATTGGAATATGCCTAAAGAAACGGCGAATGCCATAGTCAACGGAGTGCTCCATACCGGAGATCTCGGCTATATGGATGAAGAAGGTTATTTCTACATTGCAGATAGAGCCAAGGACATGTATCGAAGCGGTGGCGAAAACGTCTATCCTGCTGAGATAGAGAAAATCCTCTATGACTTCCCGAGAATAAAGAATGTTGCCATCATCGGCGTAGCAGATGACAAATGGGGTGAATCCGGCAAAGCCTTTATCGAGAGTATAGACGGTAAACCCATAACGAAGGAAGAAATCCTCGAGTTTCTTAAGGATAAGGTCAGCAAATACAAATATCCTTCCCATGTTGAAATGCTTGATGAAATGCCCATGACAGCGACAGGTAAAATAATGAAGGTCGCTTTAAAGGAGAAGCATGGGGTTCGCCTGGATAAGGTAGACTAAATCACTTTAAAAAGTTTTAAAGGCAACAGACACCAAAAATGATTCATATATGCCGGGGATGGCATATATGAATCATTTCTTTTTGTATTTTCCAATAAGCTCGGTTTTGTTCAGAACATGTTTGTCCATGGCCTTCAGGACGTCTTTCTTTTTTGCTCCTATGGGGAGGGTAAGCATAGTGTCTAACGCATACAGTTTGAAAAAGTAGCGATGAGTACCCCAGGGTGGACAAGGGCCGCCATAACCGAGATCACCGAAGCTGTTCTTGCCGTGAATGCCTCCCTGTTGAGGTTTTTCGCTTTTCGCTAATGCCTCCGGCAGCGAAGTAACAGAAGCCGGTATGTTGTAGTAAACCCAGTGTACCCAGGTCATAAGTGGCGCGTCGGGGTCATCACAGATGAGGACAAAACTTTTGGTGCCGGCAGGCGCCCCGGACCAGGTAAGCGGCGGGGAAATATCTTTCCCCTTGCAGGTATAGAGTGAAGGAATCATTGCACCTGACGCAAAGGCAGAGCTTTTCAGTTCGAACCCGTGTGCCGTCGAATAAAAACCAGCAACGGCAAACAAGCAAAGGCAGACAAAAATCTTTTTCACTAAAATTTTTATACGATAAGAGTCCATATTACATGCCTCCTCTTTTTGAAATTTGCTTGACAGTAATATTCTATTAATATTAATTAGTCAACGCATATCTGGTGCAGTATCCCGCAAAAGGCTTCCATTATTTCGAGAGGATTGATAATTTATTTTTTCATGCAGGTGCTTATGCGAAAAATTTTTAAAAGGTCGAGTTGAACTGAGATGGTCATTTTTAAATGGATGCTATATAAAATATGAATAGGTCATTTAAGGGACATTTCGGTCACTTTCCTGTCTCGTATTTTCACCATAATACCTGATGTATTCATTTAGAGTACTCATGATATTAGTGCGTTAATAAAATCTGGATCTATTGGCACCATCCTTGCTTTTCTGTTATCATTGATTAACCACTAAAATAATGTACTGGAGATTTTATATGTATGATCTCATTCGTAAGACGAGTACCGTATTGCCGGAAGACGTTACCAGTGCCATTAAAAAGGCACTTGCCCGGGAAGATAAAGGTTCAGTTGCGCACAAAACATTTGATATAATTTTAAAGAGCATAGTTCTTTCATCTAAGAAAAGCCTTCCCATTTGTCAGGACACCGGCACAATTCTGGTTATGATCGAAGGAAGGCCGGACAAGTCGATATTCCATCTCGAAAAATCGATAAAAGATGCGATAAGAAAACTCACCAAAGAGGGCATCCTCAGACAGAATTGTGTTTGTCCCCTGACCGAGAAAAACACACTTGATAATACAGGCCTGCATGTACCGCAGATCCATTTTGAACCGGTTAACAGACCGACGAAGATAAGCATCATGCTCAAGGGCGGCGGATCGGAGAATATGAGTACACAATACAGTCTGCCCAATTCGAAAATTCAAGCAGGCAGGGATATGGAAGGAGTCAGACGCTGCATTCTGGATGCGGTATTTCAGGCACAGGGGAAGGGTTGCGCTCCGGGAATCATCGGAGTATGCATCGGCGGAGACAGGGCATCGGGTTACCTCTTTGCCAAAAAGCAGATCTTCCGGAATCTGGAGGATAAAAATCCCTCGCCGGTACTGGCGTCCCTCGAGAAGACTGTCCTGAAACAAGCAAATGAGTTAGGGATCGGTCCCATGGGACTGGGAGGCAAGACTACTCTGCTGGGGGTTAAGATCGGTAATGCCGGCAGACATCCGGCAAGCTACTTTGTGACGGTGAGTTACTCCTGCTGGGCTACCAGACGCTATGTCGTTGAACTCACTCAAAAGGGAGAAATAAAAAAATGGATATGAAACAAATCACTTCCCCACTGCAACATGATGTAATCAAGGGACTTACCGTAGGCGACATGGTAAGCATCTCCGGCCGGATAGTAACCGGACGTGACCAGATTCACAAGTACCTTACTTCAGGAGGCGAACCACCCATAGATCTTTCGGGTCTGGTGATTTACCATTGCGGTCCGGTTGTGATCAAGGAAAAAGGCCAATGGAAGATTACAGCAGCAGGCCCAACCACCTCCATGCGGGAAGAACCATATCAGGCTCAGATAATATCCAAACTCCGCCCGGGAGCCATCATGGGTAAAGGCGGTATGGGGGAAAAAACCAAGAAAGCCATGTCCGAATGCGGCTGCGTATATCTTCATGCCGCAGGAGGCGCGGCACAATATCTTGCGGAATGCATCATTAAAGTCGAGGGGGTACACCTCGAGGAGTTTGGACAGCCCGAGGCCATGTGGGTGCTAACCATTAAAGATCTGCCGGCACTGGTGACAATGGATTCTCACGGCAATTCGCTCCACGATACTATTCTGAATGATTCGTCAAAAAGGCTTGAGGAATTATTTTCGCAACCATTCAGTGTAAAAAAATGAATGGCCTCACACTTGCCGAACAATATTTCCATGAACATGGTCTTCCCATGATCCTTAATAGTTTCCCTCTGCATGCCCGGCGAATGGCATGCGGGCTAGCGGGCGACGGTTCCGAATGCTTCGGCTTCGATGATGAAATTTCTCGCGACCATGATTGGGGCCCCGGTTTTTGCATCTGGTTAATTCGCGAGGATTATGATGACATCGCCAAAGACCTGATACGGAGGTACGAACAACTTCCCGGAACATTTTTAGGTTACAACTCCAGAATCCAGAGCGATTGGGGTAATGAAAGAGTTGGTGTATTCGAGATAGGCGATTTTTTTTCCCGCTTCATAGGATATAGAAGTATTCCTCAAAATAATGAAGAGTGGATGATCGTTCCCGAATCGGCACTTGCCGCGGCAACCAACGGTAAGGTTTTCTATGACCCTCTCGGTGAATTCAGCACCATCCGTAACCGGCTCTTGCAATTCTATCCGGACGATGTCCGGCTCAAGAAAATGGCTGCACGATGCATGACGATTGCTCAATCCGGCCAGTATAATCTTGAACGCTGCCTTAAGAGAAAAGATCAGTTTGCCATCCGGTATGCAGAGACCAAGTTTTGTGTCGATGTTATATCGCTTATTTTTCTCCTCAACAAACGATATACACCTTTTTACAAGTGGATGAATAAAGCCCTTGTTGCATTGCCGCTGTTGGGTAAAGAGATCCATGAAAAAATAAATTTATTGATACAAACGTTGGACTCTTCGTTAAAATTGGAAATAGTAGAAAATATCTGCTCGATGATAATTGCAGAGCTTGAGGCGGAGAGCCTTACAGATTCTTCCAGCACTTTTCTGCTGGATCATGGTCCGATAATTCAGAATAAAATACAAGACAAGGAACTTCGTGAGCGAAATGTATGGATCGGATGAGGAGATGAAACGCCTGTGAAAAATGTGCTGGTCATTGGTGGAAGCTATTTTGTCGGGAAAGTTTTCGTGGAGGAACTCTCAAAGGTTCCGGACTACGCGATTTACGTTGTAAACAGAGGAAATGTTCCGCTTGGAATTCAAGGCGTAACCGAAATCAAATGTGACCGGCATGATACAGAGGCCATGTCTGAGGCCATACCCTCTATCGTGTGGAACGCTGTGGTTGATTTCTGCGCCTACACTCCTGAAGACATTACCACTATGGTTTCCACACTTCCGTCTCATGCCATCGGCCAATATATCTTCATCAGTACGTCGTCCATTTACGAAAAAACCAACAAATTGCCTATAGGCGAAGACGCTCTTCAAGTTACCGGACCGCAACAAGGGCCTCATGGTGATTATGCCTACAACAAACATCTGGCCGAAGAAGAATTCAAAATTCAATGCTCAGAAAACAACATTCCCTGGACCATCTTCAGGCCTACATTCATATACGGGAAATACAATTACGCGCCACGGGAGAGCTACTTCTTCGACCTGGTTCAGGAAGGAGAGACCATCATAATTCCGGACAATGGACTTGCGCTCTTCACGTTTGTTTCCGTATGGGATGTGGCTCGCGCAATTATCGTTTGTATCGGTAACAAGAATGCCTACACAAAAGCGTTCAATCTATCAGGCGAAGAACTGGTCTCATATCCGAGGCTCATGGATGTTTTCCGGATCGTTACAGGCAAACGAATTAGCATCGAGTCCATGAGCGTTCATCAAATAGATGCTCAAGGTATTCCTCTTCCGTTCCCCCTTGATGAACATCTTCTCTATTCGGGAACATTAATTACAAAGGTTATGGGGTTCTCGTACATGCCGTTTATTGATGGAATGAAGAAAACGTATGAATGGTACAAACAAAAAAGGAGTGGAAAGATATGAGTTTGGTCAATGAAGATATTATAGAAAGAATCATTGTCGAGGAGCTCAAGATGTTTTTGAGCGTGCCTTCGGTCAGGAAAAGCTCATGTCAGGATTATCCGGAGAGCTTCAAACTTCACCGCAAAGCGCAGTTTTCCTGCTGGTCGAGGGAAACACTGGAAAGCTATTTGCATGACCTTGAAAAGGCAGAGAAGAAAGGGATTAATCTCATGACGCAGAAATATGCGCGCATGGATAATCTCATCCAGAAATTAAACAACAACCCCCTTATCGATAAGATTGTCGAATGCCAATTTACATGGCAGCGTTCGATGATGAAAAAGTATCCGGGAATCATGAGCGGAGGCCGTCCTTTATCCAGTGCTGAGGATTCCGGCTTCATGACTTCCTTCGAGACATATCTGAGAGGTGAACTGGAAACCTATTCAGATGCCACACTTGAATTATTGAACTTTGACATTCTGGATAAAAATGCAAAAGGCATGAATATGGCCGAGGAGCTCTACACATTCCTGGTAAAAGATAAGGGGTATGATTCGCTCGATGAGGCTGAACAGGCATCCTCTAAAACAAGAAGATGAATGGATAGGTCAGAACAACACGGAAATGCCTTATGATAAATTTTGAAGCAAGAAGAAATTGAATAATTATAATGTAATATTATCCAGCCTAAACTACACCGCTTTTTTCGAGGTTTTCTATGTTCTTCTTTGTCAAGCTTGCTTTTTCTTCCTCGCCGGCTTCATCATAAAAAGGCATAGCACTTTTATAAAAATCAAGTGCAGTAGCTAAATCGCCCTTCATTACATATAAAAAAGCTATGTTGCTGTACTGATCCCCGATTCCCGTTTTGTGATTTATCTCCTTATAAACTTTCATTGCGTCACCACAGAAGGCCAAGGCATTGTCGTATTGTTTGACGTCGCGGTAAACGGAGCTTATGTTGCCAAGTTGATCTGCCACACCAATTTTATTGTCAGTATCCGTAAAAAGATATAATGCTTTATGGAAACTCTCTAAAGCATCTTCATATTTGCCACTTCTTGCGCTTATCAGCCCCATGTTATTAAGAACCTTTCCTTGGGCGGGCACATCATGTAGTTTTTCAAATATCTTCAACAGGGATTTATATGTTGCTACAGATTTCTCAGATTTATTTACCAAGCGATAAATAGCCGCAATATAACCCAACGCGGTTATCTCGCCATCAATCTCTCTATTTTGTCTGTAAACATCGAGTGCTTGATTAAATAACTCCAGCGCTTCTTCATTTTTTCCTTCTTCACATTTTTTTTGGCCGTTTCCAACAAGCATATCAGCCTTTGATTTCCATTCTTCTGAAGCCATATATAGCTCTCCTTATTGTTTTAGAAAATGTAATTCAAGTTGAATGCCACATTTTTATATTTGATAAGTTAATATTAAATCCTATACGATATCAAGACTGTCCGAGCTATAGTCAATAGTTGTGTATTGAGAATTTAGGCGGCGATCCTTTTTTCTTCAATACCGTTGATGAATTTAACTCCTTTTACAACTTCAGCCAAGCGCTCCGGACGATGTAATCGAATCCATCGTCCTGAGCGCATTGACACAATTTAAACGCCATGGAGAGGACTGTGCTTGCAGAAAAACAGCCTCTCGCTTTATTGGTCCGCAACCGAACCGTCGCAAAGGTCGATTCAATCGGATTCGTGGTCCGAATGTGACGCCAGTGTTCAGCAGGAAAATCATAAAAGGGAAACAAAGCATCATGATCAGCACGTTAACCGTTTTGTAAACCCAGCATCGTTGCCATCTGGTGCCGTCGTAAACTTTGCTCAGCGCTTTCCAGAAACCCAAAGCCCCGTCGCCAATCGCCAGCTGTGGCGCGGTGGTCAGTCCTCTGGATTTCAGATCTAACAGCAACTGTTTCCAGGATAGTTCGCTTTCACGAAAGCCGCCTTCTATGGCTACCAATTCCTTTTCGCCCGCATCGGTGGCGCCCACAATGACCAGAAGGCACTGTCTATCATCCATGCGCACGTTGCAGTAAATAGCATCGACCCAGAAATAAACGTAACGTTTTCAATCAAGACTGCGTTTTTGCCATTGCTGATACTCCTGCTGCCAAACCGCCTTGAGACGACTGACCCGTCGGGGCCGACAATCCCGGAGCATCTTTGCCCACTATTGCAACCAAGGCTTCGCTGAAGTCTCCGGTGGATACCCCTTTCAAATACAACCACGGAATCAATTGTTCCATGCTCCTGGTTTTCCGAAGATAAGGCGGCAAAATGGCTGAACTGAATGTTATCCGCTCCGATAGCTGGGGAGACCGATCTCTGAGACGGGGCGCTTCCACGGCCACCGGGCCAATACCGGTTTGTATCTGACGCTCGGGCATGTATCCATTGCGCACAACTCGCTGATAACCTCTCTGATCCTTTAAATCTTTGTATTGATTTAAAACCGTCTCGATCTCCATCTCCAATGCCTGCGTCAACAAACTTCTAGCCCCTTGTCGTAATATCCCTGTTAAGGGATCATCAATAAAAGTCTCTGGATTATTTATCTTAACTACGTTATCTTTTCTCATGGTGTGTGTATCCTTTCCTTATTATTTTTTCCGGCTGATTGTCGGGAAGCTCTCAACCGGTGGATGCACCACCTTTCTTCCTAAACACAACTTTTGTTTATATCTATTTATACAAGCATGCTTAACTCTAATGCTATAGAGGCATAAAAAAGCGGTTCAGTGTTGTATTCTAAGGTTAATTCTTCTTGCAGAAAACCTTCTTTCTGATGGGCACTAATGAGTCAAATATGTCCCATAAGAAGGACTCTATTTCCTGACTTTTTATTGCTCGTTATGCTCGTTATAAAAGATGATTGAAAATCGGCTTATTGGAAAGCATGATGTCTTTGGCATTTATCTTGCAGAACATTCATCATCTGGAAGTAAGAGCATCAAATTAAGATACAATTAGCTTATTAGACATTGCCGTTGAATAAGTCGGAGAAAGAATTAAAGAGAGGTTCACATGGGCGAGGGTTCAAAGATTCGAGTTCTCATAGCTAAACCCGGGTTGGACGGCCATGAGCGTGGCGCACATGTTGTGGTCTATGGACTCAGGGATGAAGGTTTTGAGGTCATCTACACGGGCATACGCCAGAGTCCAGCACAGATCGTTTCTGCAGCCGTACAGGAAGACGTTGATGTTGTTGGTCTTTCTATCCTTTCGGGAGCTCATATCTCCTTGACTAAAAAGGTCATGCAGGGGCTCAAGGCCAAAGGTGCAGACGACATCTTGGTGACTGTGGGAGGAATCATTCCTGAAGAGGACAAAAAAACTCTTAAAAAAATGGGGGTAGAAGGTGTCTTCACTTCAGGTGCTAAGATAAAGGATATTGCGGCTTTCATTCGCGCGAAGCTCAGAGAAAGTTCCTAACCATTACTGACTAAAGGACGAGATATTGAGGAATAGTAAAAAAGAAATTAAAGAGGCTCTAAAGAAATGGGAGGATGAGATTCTCAATCCTCGCGTTCAGAAGTTTAAATTGGATAAAAGCCCTACAAGTTTCTATACCCCCCTTTCTTCGGATAGTTCGCATTTTCTGGAAAAAGTCGGGTTTCCCGGCGAGTTTCCCTACACAGCGGGAAACAGCCCTTTCGAGTTCTGGAGAGCCTATGCAGAATTTGGTGCAAAGCTTAATTACCGGTCGGACTGGGGCGGAACGGGGCGATCAGGTAAATACGGCGGATTTGGAACCCCTGCCGATTATCGTGATTATCTCCTGAAGATGCAGTCTATGGGACGCAAGGGTGGTCCCAACATCGCCTTTGATCTAGTGACCCAGTGCGGATACGATTCGGACAGCACTTTTGCCGAGGGAGAAGTGGGCCGTGTGGGAGTTGCCGTAGATTCTCTGCAAGACTTTGCCGTTATTTACGAAGCATTTACCGGTGAGCTTGATATTGATAAAGTGCCGTCCAATTTCACCATCAATGCCCCGGCGGCGGTCTTAATCGCCATGTATGTCTGTCTGGCCAAGAAGCGTGGTATACCGCTGGATAAATTGACAGGGACACCACAGAATGACATTCTCAAGGAATTCATAGCCCGCGGAACATATATTTATCCGCCGGCGCAATCCATGAGGCTGTTCCGCGATACGTGCGTATTTTGCTGTAAGCATATGCCGGAGTTCAACATCAATTCAATAGGCGGCTACCATATTAGGGAAGCAGGGGCCACACGCGTTCAGGATCTGGCGTTTTCCATGGCCAATGGCATTGCCTACATTAAGGCCGGACTTGCAGGTGGACTTGGAGTCGATGAGTTTGCTCCTGCCTTTACCTTCAATGCATTCGGCGGCAGTATGGAAATCTATAAAGAAATTGCTTTTCAGAGGGCGGCCCGTAGAATGTGGGCCCATATCTTAAGGGATCGTTTTCATGCCAAGAACCCCAAGAGCATGCAGATCCGTCAGCCTATCACGGCACATATCGGCTGCTCCAGTACCACACTTCAGAGGCCGCTCAACAATCTCGCCCGTGCCGTTGTCGGTGGAATGGCTGCCGGAATGTCAGGAGCCATTCCCGGTGCCTTTCCACCTTTTGATGAACCACTTGGCCTCGGCCACTCACAGGAGGCAACTCAGCTCCAGCAGGATGCATCGCGAATCATGGTTTTCGAGGCAAAAGTAACCGACGTATGCGATCCATGGGCCGGATCTTACTTCATGGAATCACTTACGGATAAAATCGAGGAAGATGCACTGGCCGAACTGGAGAAGATCGAGAAAATGGGCGGCGCGGTTGCCGCTATTGAGAATGGATACATGCCGAGGGCAGTAGCAAAGAGCGCTTATGAGCGCCAGAAAAAGATAGAAAAGCAGGAAGAATTGGTGGTGGGCGTGAACTGTTTTGTTGGTGAGCATGAGATTGATGTTTCCATCAACCGTCTTGTGGAAGCGACCTATAATCCGGAACTTATGAAGACTGCAGAAGAACGCCAGAAGGCAAATCTTGCCCGATTGAAGCGCGAACGCAATGGCAAAGCTGTCCTAACCTCTCTTCGGGATTTGAAAGTTCAGGCTGAAGATAAAGATAAGAATCTCATGCCTGCAATATGCGAGTGCGTGGAAAACGATGCAACACTCCAGGAAATTTCTGATGTGTTGCGTGAAGTTTTAGGAGAAGCACAGCCGATGAAGCTTTAGGGAAAGGTCTTTGTAGTGGAAGAGAAACTTGAATTGATGATTGAAGACGCCAGGGACAAGAATGAAAGAGCTTTGGCAAAGCTTATTTCGCATGTTGAAGATCGGAAGACCGGCTGGAAAGATATCATGAAATCCATCTACGCGAAAACAGGGCAGACTTGCGTGATTGGAGTTACAGGTTCTCCGGGGGCGGGGAAGAGTTCTCTTGTGGGTGAGTTTGCCAAGAAACTGGCGAATTTGGGATATTCTATCGGCATTATTGCGGTAGATCCATCAAGTCCCTTCTCCGGCGGGGCAGTGCTGGGAGACCGTATCAGGATGCGTGATATAAGCACTTATCAGAACATCTTTATCCGGTCTATGGCCACCCGCGGCATGCTGGGAGGTCTCTGCCAGGCGGCCCGTGATGTTGTAAGAATCATGGACTTTGCCGGCAGAGATATCGTCATCATTGAGACCGTTGGTGTGGGTCAGGATGAGATCGAGGTTGTAAGCGCAGCCGACTATGTGGTGCTCGTTACATACCCGGGAGGAGGCGACAGTGTCCAGGCCATCAAGGCGGGAGTCATGGAGATTGCCGATCTGTTCGTGGTGAATAAGTGCGACCGGGATGGCGCTGATGTTATAGTATCCGAGATTTCCGCCATGCTTGATCTCTCGGGCGATGCTGGTTCGGAAACTCCACAGGTAATCAGGACCTCTGCCCTTACTAAGGAAGGCATTGATAACCTTGTTGACATACTCTCTGATTTTATGAACCGAAAAAAGAAATGTCCGCACCTGCAAATGGAATGTGTGCGTCAAGAGGTGATAAGCATCGTTGAAAAGGAGATGGCAAGCCTTATCCAGGAGCGGATTGCAGGCAATGGAAATATGGAGAAAGAGCTTAAACTCATACTCTCCGGCAAAAGCGATCCCTATAGCGCGGCGGAAAAGTTAATGAACCGTTTTACTGTAACAAAGAACCTTGAGAGAAGCACAGGAAGGAGACTTTAAATGAGTGGGAATGGTGCAGGCTTTACCGCAAAACTCGCTTCATTCATAGTTAAGACTGACGCAAAGAATATACCTCCATGGGCATACGAGCATGCAAAGGTGGCTTTCATGGACTGGCTCGCGGTTACGTTTGCGGGCAAAGATGACCCTCTGGTAAAAATACTTATTGATTATGCTGAGATGGTAGGAGGGAAAAAACAGGCAACCATCATTGGTTATAATATGAAAAAGGACGTGAGCAGTGCCGCCCTCATTAATGGTTCGGCTTCTCATGCACTTGATTATGACGATACTTTGGTTTCCTTCTTTGGACACCCTTCGGTGACCATCTTCCCGTCGCTGCTGGCACTTTCCGAGTGGAGGGGCAAATCGGGGAAAGACTTTCTTAGCGCTTATATTATTGGTCTACAGATCGGAGGGACCATAGGTTCCTGCGCAAGTCTTGATCATTACATGGCAGGCTGGCACGCTACATCAACGTTGGGACACATTGCTTCTGCAGCAGCATGTGCACGCTTACTGGGTCTGTCCGAGAAGCAGACCACATATGCCCTGGGCATCGGCGCGACACAGTCATCAGGCTTAAAACGTGTGTTCGGAACAATGTGTAAGCCGTTCCATGCAGGCCGCTCTTCTCAATCGGGACTATTGGCTGCACTTCTGGCAGAGCGAGGTTTTGATAGCGCTGAAGACATTTTTGAAGGTCCTCAGGGATTCTTCGAGGCCTTAAAGGGCAAGGTAAATGAGGATGTCGTTGCTTATCTGGGTACGGTCTGGGATATACAGAGCCTCAACCAGAAATATCATGCGTCCTGCCATGCAACACACTCGCCCCTGGAAGCCGCCTTGTCAATTATAAAAGGAGAGAACGTCGAACTGGATGCTATCAAGAGCATCACTGTCCATGCATCTACACTGTCCCTTTCGGCTGCAGGGAAAACCGAACCGGCCAGCGGACTGGAGGGAAAGTTCTGTATTCCTTATTGCGTGGCGAATGCCCTGCTCAGAGAAGAGACAGGCATGAAGGCCTTTACTGATGAAAAAGTGAATGATCCCGCAGTGCGGGCGATTATGAAAAAGATCAATGTAATTAATGATCCTAAGATGCAGGCCTTGGAATCACTTGTTGAGGTGGAGACCACTAACGGAAAATGCTTCCAGGCCTTTTCCGACATTCTTCAACAGATTCCGTCTCTGGAAGTTAAGAAAGAACGCGTGGCCAGCAAGTTTCTCGATCTGTGCGAGCCTGTACTGGGGAAGAAGAAATCACTGGATCTGAAGAAAAAGATCGAGACCATGGATAAACTTCGGAACATGAAGAATATGTCGAGGGCTCTCTTATGATTATTCATAAAGGGCAGGATGCTTTATTCTCATAGATTATTCAGATCCAAGGAGTATCGCATAAATGAAAGAGCGCGTACTGATCACCGATCTTGCCAAGTTTTCCGTGAATGACGGTCCCGGATTCAGGACAAATGTGTTCCTCAAGGGGTGTCCCTTAAAGTGCGAGTGGTGCCACAACCCCGAGACTATTGCGGACAACCCGGAGCTTTATTGGAAGAAAAGGCTTTGTGTCCAATGTGGCGCATGCCTGGAGGCCTGCCCTAAAGATGCCATAAATCCTCCCATAGAACCGGAGCTGTCCAGCAGCGAGGGATCAACTTATCAAAAAATTAACCGCGCAAAGTGCGATAATTGCATGAAGTGCGTGGATGTCTGCATATATGATGCCCTTGAGGTAGTGGGGAAAGCCATGAGCATATCCGAGATTATGGATGAAGTGGAACAGGACAAGCCCTTCTACATCACCTCAGGCGGTGGTATGACTGTGAGCGGCGGGGAACCCACGGCGCATCCGGCATTTGCTCTGGCGCTGCTCAAGGAGGCAAAGAAGCGCGGGATCCACACCTGCATAGATACCAATGGATGTTGTGATTTCAATGTTTTGAAGGAGATGGCAGAATATTCGGACATTGTCCTTTTTGACCTGAAGCATCTTGACTCAGCAAAGCACCTCGCAAAAACAGGGATAAGAAACGATCTCGTTCTGAAGAACCTGGAGCTTTTGTGCGGAACCGATTCAGACATATGGATACGAATTCCCGTGGTGCCCGGCTTCAATGACAGCTTCGAATTTCACACTCAGGCGTCCTTATACATTGCCTCGTTAGGCGGACATGTGAAGCGCGTCGATCTGATTCCCTTCCACAACTATTGTCAGAACAAGTATGCCTGGCTCGATAAAGACTGGTCATATCGCGAAACAGATGCCATTGATCCATCCTTTCTCGAAATCTATGCGGACCTTTATCGTCAACATGGCCTTGTGACAACGGTAGGCGGATCCGGATTTGAAAACATAGGCACAGCAAAATTATCCCAGGAAGTGTCTGGGATACAAGGACATTGAAGGGATGATTATAGAGCGAGGATCATAAAGAAAAGAGCAAATAGCACTCAGCGATGATGTAACTAAGGTGTCATGATCTTAAAAGATAAACCAAAATTAAAAAATTAGTAATTAAAGGAGGTGATACTAATGCCGTTTTGCAAAGAATGTAAGAAATTCTTCCCCATAAAGGGAGATCCTAGTAATGGAGATTGCGTTGAAAGAGTAGTTGATCCGAGGCAGGCTTTCTACAAAGCAAAGCCCGCGGTTGCAGAGAAGGATGCGAGTTCGTGCTCTTCATTTGAAAAGAAATAAAACAGATTAAATACAAATTACAAGAAGAGGGGAGTTAACTCAAGGGGGGTAAAATATCATGGCAAAAGCAGCAGTAGACAACAATATTAAAGAACTTGAAAAAAAACAACAATGGTGGTGGGCCGCAGAGAAGAAAAGATCCAAGAGGCTGGATTATCTCAGAAAGGCCATGTGGAAAAAAGGAGCGATCGGTGGAATTTATCCGGCCGGATTGCAGGTTGATCTGGAGCAGGGTATATTGCATACTCAGGCGGGCCGAGCTATGGAGATGGCACCAGACCCTTGGGTAGTCAAGTATGCCAAGATTTTTGCTCATTACCTGGATAACAAGACTATCTTTATCACCGATAATTCCCAACTCGTGGGTTATGTGGGCAGTCTGCCCCATACGATCAATTGGAATCCAACCGTAGCCACGATCCTGAACGCAGAAGTTATCACTGACACTACGGCTCTACCGGAACCCCTTGACGAGAGTCTGAAGGTAATCAATGATGTGATTGCTTACTGGTCCCAAAAAGCTGATGCCGACAAGCTGATACCTGTAGCGGACATAAGCGATGTAACGAAAATCCTTTCCGGCACGATCGGATGGGGTGTTCCAATGCCCAGAGGTGGTTATTCCGGAAAAGATTACGAGTTCATCATGACCGGCAAGCGGGGATTTGCAGATGTTATCGCTGAACTCGACGAGAAGATTGACAAGGCGGATGCCCAAGCCCACGAGCCGATCGCCAATCTGGAGCAGATGCCTTTATATAACAAGATGCTTAATTGGGAGGGTATGAAAATAACCCTTGAAGCCTGTATTCGTCATGGACAGCGTTTTGCGCGCCTGGCCAGAATCATTGCGGAGAATTTCGAGACCGACAATAAGCGCAAGGAAGAGCTTTTGCAAATCGCCAGTTGCTGTGAACGAGTGCCTGCCCAAACACCCAGGACCCTTCAGGAATCACTCCAATATGATCTCTTCATCCAGCTCTTCAGCAGGGCAGAGGCTATTGAAGGTGCCTGGCCGTCCCGGCCGGACTACTATCACGGCCCGTATTATGACAAAGACGTCAATATCGACAAGCGCATTACCAAGGAGGAAGCCTTGGATCTGGTTGGTGAGTTTCTGATCAGAGCTGCCGAGGTTTCGCAGTACAAGCCCAAATGGCTTCGTGAAGGCTTGCAGGGCATAGAAGGAACGTGGGTTTGGACCATAGGCGGGGTCAACCAACACGGCGATGACGCCTGCAACGACATGACAATCGCGTTACTCCAGGCAGCCCGTCTGGTCAGGGTTTCCAATCCAACCTTCGGCTTCCGCTGGCACCCCAGGGTTAAGGAAGAAGTCCTGCGCGAATGCTTCGAGTGCATCCGTCAAGGATTGGGTTACCCTTCCATGCGCAACGATCCGCTTCTGATTGCCAATTCCTTGCACTGGCACAAACATCCCATTGAGGAGGCCCGCACCTGGGTGCATCAGGCCTGCATGTCACCTTGTCCCACTACCAAGCGCGGTTTTCAGTCCATGCGCATGGCCAACGCCACCGCCAACTGTGCCAAGATCATCGAGTACGTCTTTACCAGCGGCTTCGACCCAGTGGTTCAGATGCAGATTGGGGCCGAAACACCTGATTGTGCCACCTTCACCAGTTACGATCAGGTATACGATGCGTGGCTTCTCCAGATGAAGACCATCTTCAGCACATTGGTTCGTATAGTAAACTATTCCAGATTTGTGGCTCAAATATATACTCCGCGGCCTTTCCTGTCGGGCATCTCCGAGCGCTCGGTGGAAAGCGGTCAGGATGTTAACGACCCATCGATCAGCCAGGGTAATTCCTGGATAACAGCGTTTACCTGGGTTGAAAACATCGACAGCCTGGCGGCGATCAAAAAACTGGTCTTCGATGAAAAGAAGTATACCATGGCCCAACTTAAGCAGGCCATCACCGACGACTGGCAGGGCCATGAGGAGATGCGTTTGGATTTCGTCCGCAACGCGCCTAAGTGGGGCAATGATGATGACTATGTTGACAGTATCATGCTCAAGTGCCTGCGAGACTGTGCCGCTTTCTCCCATAAGCTGCAGGATCCTATGGGCAATACCTGGCCGATTCTGCCCGAAAACGTCAGCGGTAATATTCACTATGCCAATGTCGTGGGAGCATTACCCAGTGGCCGTAGAAGAGGAGACGCCCTGTATGACGGCGGTATTTCGCCCGGGCCGGGACTCGATAAGAAGGGACCGACTGCGGTTTTGAAATCATGTTCCAAGATA
Source organism: Smithella sp. (assembly GCA_030018675.1). Classification (GTDB taxonomy): domain Bacteria; phylum Desulfobacterota; class Syntrophia; order Syntrophales; family Smithellaceae; genus Smithella. The sequence goes on along the minus strand of JASEHT010000001.1, from coordinate 16,314 downwards.
GACCATATCACCGATGGCCGGGCTTTCCTGTTGAACCAGCGATTGTCTCCCACCCAGCTTGCCGGGGAAAAAGGATTCCCTCTCTGGAAAGCATACATGGAAACTTGGTACAATCTCGGATTGGATCACATCCAGTTCAACTGTGTGTCCGACGAAACCCTGAGGAGCGCACAGAGAGAACCTGAAAAATATCAGGAGGTGATCGTTCGTGTAGCGGGATACAGCGCGCACTTTGTGGATATAAGCCGTAAGACGCAGGACAACATTATTCAGCGTACGGTTCAAGGATTGGTGGCATAAAGCTACTAAAATGGAGGGGGGATGCCACCCAGGCAAATCCCCCCTCTAATTGAAATGATCATAGAAAAAGGAGATACTATCATGGCAAGAATGAGCAGAGATAGTTTTGCAAAATCACATGGTGCATTCAAGACGGCGGAGGAGCTGGAAAAAGAGGGCAAAGCCGAAAATGTTCCCGAAAAGACATGTGGTCTGTGTAAAAACTTCCTTGAAACTGCAGCATATAGCGATGGGAGGGGATCCTGCAAAGTGCTCAAAGAAGGATCCGATATAATTTGTGATCCCCCTGTTCTTGTAATGGATGGGAAAAACGGGTACCAAATGAGAGCTCTTACCGACGCCGCCAAATGCTCGTCTTACGCAAAAATGGAATTTATCGATCATGACGGCACAGAATGCAGCGATCCCCAGTACCGCCGAACGATGAGGCAGTTCCAAGACAAGTAAGAATTCACCAATCCATAATAGACAAAGGAGAAATAAGATATGAAATGCGTAGAATGTAAATTCGAAGGTCCTGTCGATAAATTCCGTTACATGTACAATGCCCGGATCGATGCATCGCTTAGTATACGGCAGTGTCCCAACTGCCAGGCCTGGCTGGCTGTCGATGAACTGAACGGCACAAGCAAAGAAAAAGTCGGTTTGGGTGAAGCTCCCTGGGGTAAATCAGCCGGCATCGAGGGTTTGGCAGCAGATTAACGTGTGATAAAAAGCCGGTTTGCTGAAAGTTTCCATTTGAAGAGGTGCAATCATGGATATGGCTTGTCATATTTGTGGACATACCGCCAGTTATCTTGAGTTCGCCTATCTGTGCAAGGGCGGGTGACCGGCTTGTGGAGAGTCGGATCTGCGGCAATGTCCTGTCTGCGGAGCCCGATGCGTGTTCTCGCGTGCCGAGGGCTTGGAGAATGAAGAACTTAAGATACAGGAACTTTCGGAGAGGCTCGCCGGAATAGTCAAGAGTCAGGACCCGCAGGTTATGGCGGAAGCTAAGAACCTTCTCGAGCAGTTGTATTCGATGAACAGGCGTTGGAATATTCCGGCTCTGGGCCAATTCTTAAAGGAGCGTCAACGCGATTTGTTTATGTAGGGTGCTGGTTGGTCAATTTATAAGCAAAGGCCTCTAACAGCACCTAGAGGCCGTTAGGTAAGATGGATGAGCGGACATAATACTGCATTAAAAAAAAACAAAGGGCGCTTTGATCCGGGGTTGGCTATACCCGAGACAGAGGCGCATTATTTCCTCCCGGGCGAAGTGATCGCTAATTTAAAAATGATAGCCAAGCTCTCTGAGCGTCATCCGGTTAATTGCCTTGTCGCGGGCAAGCAGGGCTGTGGCAAGTCGACCCTTGTGCGCCAGTTTGCCGCGCGCCAGGGAAGGCCGCTGGCAACCTTCCAGATCGGGATTCTTTCCGAGCCGGGCCAACTCTTCGGCGAACACCGGCTCAAAGACGGCAAAACCTATTATCAGGAATTTCTCTTTCCCCAGGCTATTCAAACCCCGGGTTGTGTCATCCATCTGGAGGAGATTAATCGTCCGGAACATCCGAAAGCCTTGAACATGCTGTTTTCGATTCTCGCTGAAGACAGGAGAGTCTTCATTGATGAACTGGGCGAAATCAAGGTAGCTCCAGGTGTTGTTTTCTTTGCTACTTTGAATGAGGGAGAGGAATTTGTCGGAACCGAGATGCTCGACGCAGCACTGAGTGACCGCTTCTATGTCACTGCACTGGATTACCTGCCACAAGAGGTGGAGACCAGAGTTCTTCATCTCAAAGGCGGTGTAGACGAAGCCACCGCACTCACCATTGTCAATATAGCTAACCGCCTGCGGGGCAACAAACACGAACCCATGGTAATTTCTACACGGCATGCTCTGATGATTGCCGAAATGGTGCACTGCGGGGCATCGGTCAAACAGGCCTTCATTCACAGCCTGCAGATGAATAAAAATATTTTGGAGACGGTACTTCTTTCGCTGCATGTGGAGATGGGACTTAAGGAACACGATGGTAATGGGTATCAACCCTATTGAGGAGTCAATAGCGGCATGCACAGCGCAGCATATTCAAATCCCACCGAACCCCCTGTCTATAGGGGGATTTCCGCCTACTGGCGGCGCAATACCTCAACTGTGGAATCTGTGGAACTGGCTAATCTGCTGGGCGCAATGCGCAAAATCACGGGACACCTGGGTTGTAATATTGGCACCGTCTCCTATGCTGGTCTGGCAGGTGGTGGTGATTCAGACATTGTCATCGATCCGGCGGAGGTTATGGGGCGCTATCCGGTGCCCGCCGCACAGGTTGACCAGGTGGCTGGAATTGTTATCCACGAGGCTTTGCACCAGGTGGCCTGGAGCGAACATATGTGGTGTTGCCTCAAACAGCATGATTTGCGACAGGCAAATATTCCTCGCTTGCATCGGCTTGTTGAAACAGCAGAGGATATTTACGTCGAAAATACTATCAGGGGAAACTTAGAGTTGTATCTTGCTGCGGCCAGGGACAAGCGTTTTTTTGTGCCTTCTGTGAGCCGTCCATCGGTCGATGCCTTGATGAAATTGTGGTGGACTGTAACCTGGAGCAAAGATGGTCAAAAAGTGGACGATATTTATAAGGCTCCACTGGAGATATTGAAAGAACTTACAGAACATCTCAAAGATGTTGCTTTGAGCGTTAGAGGAATTACTCAACGCTGTGAACAGCGAGCGCAGCTTTATCGTGCTACCTGGGAGAAAATTTCGCCAATGCTGGACGAACTCATTCTTCTCAACAAGCGCCTGGCGTGGTTTCCCACATCAGAAGCACGCGCGGCAGCATATGCCAAGGCACCTCCAAAAGGAGCAACGCCTCTGGAACCGGAATTGAAGCGCGCCATTGAGATACAGTTGGCAGCTTCGTCCACGGACATCACCGCACTAATTGCGGAGGCAGCAGGAACAAAAGATGTAGTGCCTACGTCAAGGTGGGATTTTAACATACCCGCTCACCCTGTAATAGACAGAAGTCTTGTCGGACGCCTGAAAATGTTGTTTTTAGGATATTCCGAACGCGAGAAGATAACCAGCCGTGGTTTGACTGCGGGCCGGATTGATGCCCGGCGTCTCTACCGTGCAGCCAGTACCGGTCAATGTTTCAAAGCTACGGAGAGTAGACCGGCTATGGACTGGAACGTTACACTTCTGGCCGATGCCAGCGGATCAATGACCGGCATCAAATGGCGCATGGTCGAAAATACGGTCGCAGCTATTCATAAAGCTCTGGTTGGCTATCGTAATCATTTTCTCGCCTACGGTTATTTCGAAATGGATGGTGTCCTGATGGTTTCAAATTTGATTAAAGGGGACAAGCTGCTTTCATTACCGCCCAATGGTCGGACAGCTTCGGGCCAGGCCATCATCGCTGCCGCTCTGAGCATGCCTCAGGATAAGCGCCGCAAGCTCCTGATTCATGTGACGGACGGAGAATCCAATCTCGGGCTGCCGGTGCAGGCCGGCATCGATTTTTGTCATAGGGAGCATATCACTTTGATTACACTGGGCTGCGGCTGCAAAGACCTGTCTGTTATGCGTGATCAGTACGGCAATACAATCCAGTTCATACAAAGCTTTCAGCAGTTGCCCCATGCCGTGGAGAAATTGCTGCGATGGTCTTTCATGAAAGCGTCCCGGTTGCTCGGCAGTAAAAGCGCCCGTGGAAATATTCTTTTAAAAGATGAAAGTTGTGATGCGCCTGAATGAAACTGTGAAAATTATCTGAAATCTTTCGGATATTGATGCATAAGCAGATAAGGTCAAGTTGGTGAATGCAGCCTTCAAAAAAAGGCAGCGATAGTAATGATGATGATTAACCAGCTTCGGCTGACAATGAGGAAAGGGGATAAGCAATGAAGATCAGTGAAACTGCAAAAAAATACTTGCAAGCAGAAGGCAAAACCAATATTCTGGCGACCACGGACAAATCCGGTAAGGTGAATTTAGCCATGTTCGGTTCGTATCAGCTCGTGGATGATTCCTCTGTGCTGGTGATGCTGGGCGACAACCGGTCTTTTAGCAATCTGAAAGAAAACCCGCAGGCAGCATGTATCGTGATGCTTCATGGTAAGACCGGTATGGCCACAGAAGGTTGCCGGCTCTACATGAAGGTTCGTACCATCCAGGACGAAGGTGAAAAATTCAACGAGGTCAGGGAAAAAATCAGGGCGCGTATCGGTGGCGGGGCCGACATACTTAAGCATCTGGTGTTATTTGACATCGTCGAGGCCCGTCCCATCCTCGACTTTGGACAGGGAATTTAGAAACACATATCTCAAATTAATATGGGAGCATTCATGAATGCACAAGCAATCCTTTTAACAGAATTGAAATCGGGCATTGGTACGATTACCTTTAACAGGCCCGAGCGGAAAAATTCTTTTTCGCCGGAGTTGCTCTTTATGCTCCATAATATTCTACAGGAATGGAGACTATCTGATGAGGTGCGTGTGGTGGTCATTACGGGCGGATCAGGAAAGGCCTTTTCGTCGGGTTATGATATTGCCTCCATTCCCACCGATATCCCTACCAATATGAGTACTGAGGAGATCAAATTTATAAAAGCCAACAACCCGATGGAGATGGCAATGAAAAGTGTTGAAGAGTTTCCTTACCCCACCATTGCCATGATGAACGGCTATGCCTTTGGTGCCGGGCTCAATCTGGCCATGTGCTGTGATATGAGGATTGCGCAGTCCGATATCAGTGTGGGCATGCCGCCGGCAAAACTGGGGCTGGTCTATCACCCCGAAGGCCTCAGACAGTTTATCGATGTGGTGGGCATGGCAAAAACCCGGGAGATCTTTTTCACAGCCAGGACATATAATGACACTGAGGCGCTTCAGATGGGTTTGGTGGACCGTCTTGTCCAGCCGGAAGATCTTCAAAAAATAACCTATGAAATTGCCGAAGAGATAGCGGCCAATTCTCCGCTGACCCTCAAAGGCACCAAGCGAATATTGGCCATGTTCCGGGAACGTATGTCTCTTACGGAAAAACAGACAGATGAAGCGGACATGCTCATCGGCGAGGCGTTTAACTCTGAAGACATTAAAGAGGGTATGATCGCTTTCTTCGAGAGACGTAAACCAATTTTCAAAGGTAAATAACGGGGATTTTCCTGGTGTCGCTTACAGGAACAATGAAGGAAAGAAATCAGAGTTCAAAGCATTATATTCGGAGAAACAATAATGGGAAATAGCTGGAAAAACCGTATTACGGATCTGCTCGAATGTGACTACCCGATTATACTGGGTCCCATGAGGCTTATAACCTTAGGCAGTATGGCTGCCTGCATATCCAATGCCGGCGGGTTCGGTGTGATAGGAGCTTCGGGTCTTTCCAGAGAAAAGCTTGTTGAAGAAATTAAGCTGGCGCGATCCCTGACTGACAAACCTGTAGGGGTGAACATTCCTGTGTACAGATCCAATGCCCAGGATGCTGTTGAAGTATCAATAGATATGGGAATAAAAACCCTATACACTTCTGCCGGAGATCCTGCCAAGTTTATAGATAAAATCAAGTCGGCCGGCTTGAAGGTGATTCATAAGGTATCCAACTTGTCCATGGCGCGCAAAGCCCAAGCGGCAGGAGTTGATGCTGTCGTGGCCATGGGGTTTGAAGCAGGTGGACATATCGGCCGCGAGGGCATAACGACTTTTTGTCTTATCCCCGTGCTGGCCCAATCATTGAAGATCCCGGTCATAGCATCGGGTGGCATCGGCGACGGCAACGGGCTTCTTGCCGCACTTGCCCTTGGTGCTGAAGGCGTGGAAATAGGCACCCGGTTTGTAGCTACGAATGAATGTCCCGTACCGCCATTTTTCAAGGAATCACTCTGTGCTGCCGAGTTGAATTCAACTGTTGTTTTAGGTAAGGAGGCTATGCCGATTCGCGTACTCAAAAATAAAATTGTAGAGCAAGCTGCTGGAATTGGCGAGGCAAAAACTGACCAGGTTATGGTACAGCAGGGAAATGCAGATGCTCTCTATGTGGGCGAAGGCGGTAACAAGCATACAGCTGTAATGCCATGTGGACAGGTGGCAGGACTTATAAGCAACGTAAGTACTGTAAGCGATGTGCTTTCCGAAATGATAAATGGTACAAAGTCAGCTCTGGATCGAATAAACAGAATGACTTCAGGAGGAAAATTATGAGTTGGGATCATGTGCTTCTTAATGTGGCGGACAATATAGCTTTCATCACCCTGAACAGACCCGAAAGGATGAATGCTTTTGGCGGTAAGATGCGCCAGGAGATTGTCGAGGTTCTGGAAGGAGTCGCTGTTGATAAAGATGTTCGGGTTGTGGTAATTACCGGAGCGGGCAAGGCATTTTGCACCGGCGGAGATGTCGGAGAATTTGGGGCAGGCACTACCCAAGCTCTGGCTCCTGCGGTATCCAATGAGAGACACGCCATGTGCAAGGCAGTGCTTTCCATCAACCGGATGGAAAAACCGGTTATTGCTGCAGTGAATGGTGTTGCCGCGGGAGGCGGCTGCAATCTGGCTCTTGCCTGTGACATCAGACTGGCAAGTGACAAAGCCCGGTTCAGCCAAATTTTCACCAAAAGAGGCGTGCATCCGGATTGGGGCGGTGTATATTTCCTGCCGCAGCTTGTGGGATATTCCAAAGCGACCGAACTCATATTTTCTGCTGAGATCATTGATGCGGCTGAGGCATTTCGCATCGGATTGGTCAATAAAGTGTTTCCGCATGATGAGTTTGAAAGCTCCGTAAAACAATTTGCCCTGCGCATAGCCAAGAATGCCCCCATACCCATTGCCTTTGCCAAGCGCGGACTCCAGAAATTTCAACAGTGGGACCTTGAGCAGGCCCTTGATTACGAATCGTACGTATTGGAAGTGTGTATGAAGAGCAATGATATTGTCGAAGGATTCGGTGCCTTTCTTGAGAAAAGAGAGCCGCTCTTTAAAGGGAATTGATTTTTTCATGAGTGGTATAATGTAGATTGTATGCAGATAGTTTTGGACGAACTTACTCTCTGGCGTCCTCACCGCCTGATAATCGTGATTCCGGAACGGAGTCCGTGGGAATGAGAACGCTGACAGATTAAATGCAACTAAAACTTTCCTTTAGTGAAGAAATAAATCCGATTGCGTCAAAAAAGATTATCGCGTTCATCGCTTCTATACAAAAGAAGACCGGGGAATTGACTTGTCAGCCGCCTCAGGTCGCTTATTTTTCCTCGTCAAGGAGATTTAAAAATGCGTATCGCTATCATTGCGCCGCCTTATCCGCTGGAGGAAATGCCTTCTCCGCCGCTTGGTGTTACTTACGTAGCCGCGGCATTCGAGGCTGCCGGAGCGGAAGTTGAAATATTTGATTATATTGTTAGTTCCTACACTAAAGAAAATCTGAAAAAGCAACTGGACGCTTTCCGGCCTGACGTGGTCGGTGCAACTTCCGTAACGATGAACTTCTATGAAGCTCAGCAGATTATTCGCGATGTAAAAAATTACAATCCGGAAATAATTACAATGATGGGTGGTCCTCATGTGTCATTTACTTCTATGGATACTTTGAAGCAGTATCCGGAAATAGATTTGATTGTTATAGGAGAAGGGGAAGATACGATAGCCGAACTTGTTCCCGTGATGAATCAAAAAAACAAGTGGCATAACATACGCGGAATTGCTTACCGTAACGGTGATGAAATAATTATTACAGGGAAGAGGGATTTCATTGCCGATATCGACAGCATTTCCCTGCCGGCACGTCATTTATTGCCCCTTTCGCGTTACCGGGCGTTGGGATTTCCCGTCAGTTTAATAACCGGTAGGGGTTGTCCATATTCCTGTATTTTTTGTCTGGGGCGCAAGATGGTCGGTTCCAAAGTTCGTAAAAGAAATTCCAGCCTTGTTCTTGATGAAATAGAAACAATAATCGGTTATGGCTTTGATCGCATTAACATAGCTGATGATCTTTTTACTGCCGATAAAGAGCGGGTCAAAGAAATATGTACGGGAATTAAAGAGCGTTCTTTGAAATTCGTTTGGAGCGCTTTTTCCCGCGTGGATACTATAAGCCAGGAAGTATTCGATCTTATGGCCCAGGCCGGTTGTGACAGCGTCAGTTTCGGAGTTGAAACGGGAAATACGGAGATACTCAAGCGAATAAAGAAAGGAATAAATCTGGAACAGGTTAATGCGGCAGTGAAAATGTGCCAGCAGGCGGGAATGATTGCTCATGCCTCTTTCATTATTGGCTTACCTGGGGAAACAAAAGATACTCTGGAGGAAACAGACAAGTTCGCAAGAAGCACAAAAGCTATTTACGGCTACCATTTTCTGGCGCCTTTTCCCGGCACGACAGTTCGGGAAAAAATTCAGGATTATGATCTGGAAATCATAACGGATGATTGGAATCGTTACGATGCCAATGACGCTATTGTGAAGACTTCGGCCCTGCGTCCTCAGGATATGCATGAATTCGGCCACAGATATGATGAAGAAATGGAAACCGACTGGAATAAAATTGAGGTCAGATATCATGAAGGGAAAGCGGATGTTGAAGATATAATGCGTGTTGAAGGCCGCTGGCGCATGAAATTGACATATCAAATTCTGAAAAACAACATTATCGAAAAAAGCGGCTTTATCGAGCAACCTTTATTGAAAGGTTCCGCGGACAGCACTTTGCGGGAACTTAGCCGGAGAATAAGAGAATATACAAATGCGAATGCCAAGATAGTTGATGATACTATCCGTGATTTCGCCTGGCGTGGTTATTTGAGAGCCGATATTTCCGAGAAAGGTTGCAAGTGGTTCTGGTCCACTTGAGAAATTTATGCTGCTAAGTCATTACAATCTGCCCTTGGCCCAACTGGCGGCAATGGCAGACAAGATAAGGCGTGATCATACGGGCAACGCGTTGGAGACATGTACAATCATTAACGCCAAATCCGGCCGGTGCGGTGAGGACTGCAAATTTTGCGCGCAATCGGTCCATTATGAAACGGAGGCACCGGTTTATGGACTGGTTAGCAAACAAGAAATCGTGGAGAGCGCACTCGTTGCCCGCGATGCCGGGAGCAGCCGCTTCGGCATTGTGACGAGCGGCCACAAGCTTAACGCGGATGATGTCGCGCGGGTCGCGGAGGCTGCTGCGGAAATAAGGCACCGGACGGACATCGGGGTGTGCGTCTCGCTGGGCAGTCTGAGCTACGACATGATGTGCCTGCTTAAAGACGCGGGCGTCAGCCGCTACCATCACAACATCGAAACATCGCGGGAGTTTTTTCCGACTATTGTCGGCACGCACACTTTCGATGAGCGTGTTGCGACCATCAAACGTGCCGTCGTGGCCGGACTCTCCACATGCAGCGGCGGTATGATCGGCATGGGCGAGTCGCGGGCCGACCGCGTCTCGATGGTGATGACGCTCAAGGAGCTGGATGTGGATTCGATGCCGATAAACATCCTGCTACCAGTAGACGGCACTCCGCTTACCGGAATTGCCCCCATTAGTGTCGGCGAAGCACTCAAGACCATTGCCATCTTCCGTATCGCGCTACCGGACAAAGTAATCCGGCTGGCTGCAGGACGGGAAAACCATCTTAAAGACTTTCAGGGAATGGCCTTTATGTCCGGCGCCAACGCGATGATGGTCGGCGGCTATCTGACGAAGCGTGGCCGTCCGGTCGAAGAGGATAAAAAGCTGGCTGAGGAGATTCGACGGGCATGGACAGAATAAAAAAATATTTGTCCCGGCGCAGGGAAGAAGGTATTCTGCGAGAGCTCCAGCCTGTCGAATCACGCGAACAGGGAAACATATTCCGGCAGCAGGAACGTTTAATTGATTTTTCTTCAAATGACTATCTGGGACTTTCCCACCATCCGCGGCTTGTCCAGGCAGCAAAACTGGCTCTGAAAAAACACGGTGTAGGTGCAGGCGCATCGCGTCTGTTAAGCGGCGATTACCGGCTGCACCATGAATTGGAAGAAGCGGTAGCATCTTTCAAGCGCAAGGAAAGCGCCCTTGTTTTCAACAGCGGCTATCAGGCCAATCTCGGCATTATTTCGGCAATCGCGGGAAAAGGCGACGCCATTTTCTCGGACGCTTTATGCCACGCCAGCCAGATAGACGGCGTCATTCTCTCTCGCGCCGATAAATTTCCCTTCCGGCACAACGACATCGGACATCTGGAAGAACTGCTGAAAATAAAGCGTTCCCGGTTTGAACGTGCGTTGATTCTGACCGAATCCGTATTCAGCATGGACGGTGACCTGGCACCGCTGCGTGAGCTTGTAGATTTGAAGGAGCGCTACGACTGCCTTTTGATGGTGGATGAGGCGCATGCCACCGGAGTTTTCGGCAGTGAGGGACGCGGCCGGGTGGATGCCCTGAATTTAAACGACCAGGTAGATCTCGTGATGGGCACGTTCAGCAAGGCCCTCGGCGGTTTCGGCGCCTATCTCGCGAGCTCGCGTAATGTAACCGATTATCTAATCAACAAGGCGCGCAGTTTCATTTATTCCACGGCGCTGCCTCCGGCCATTGTTGCCGCCAATCTGGCGGCCATCAATGTCTTGAGGGAGGAGCCGTGGCGGGGGCAGAAACTTCTTGCCCGTGCCGAGAAATTCCGGCAGGCCGCAAGCAAGGCCGGGTGGTCGGTAAATGGGGAAAGTCAGATAGTTCCGGTCATGGTGGGCGAAAGTAAGACCGCGATTACGCTGGCCAAAACGCTGCAGTCGAAGGGATTTTATGTCCTGCCCATTCGGCCGCCGAGTGTGCCGGAAGGCACGGCCAGGTTCAGGCTTTCGCTTTGCTATGATCATGCCCAAAAAGATTTGAGCGCGCTGGCGCAGGCATTGAAGGAATTGAAGGACAATTCGGAGACCGGCAGATGACCCGAACACGCAGCATATTGATTACCGGCACGGATACAGGCGTGGGTAAAACGATTATCTGCCGCCATCTGGCCGTCTATTTGCAGTCCCGCGGCCTGAATGTGATTACTCAGAAATGGGTGCAAACAGGCTGCGCCGAAAGCGACGATATCCGCGAACATAATTTAACATTGCCTGTCTTTGAGGCTCAAATGCCGAATTTGAAAGAACTGCGATGCCCCTACTCACTTCCCTACGCCGCGTCGCCGCATCTGGCGGCTAAAAGTCACGGCGTGGAAATAAAAGCGGCGCGAATTGAGGAAGCATTAATTACTCTAGAGCGGCACTTCGATGTGGTTTTAGTCGAGGGATCGGGCGGAGCGCTGGTTCCCCTCAACGAAGAAATGTTGATGGCCGACATGGCGGCGCGTCTTAAAATGCCCGTGCTGATTGTGGCCGGAAACCGTCTCGGCGCCATCAACCACACGCTGCTCACCGTCGAAGCGCTTGCTGGCAGGAGCATTCGCGTAGGGGGACTGATATTCAACCGCATCGCAAATTTAGGCGATGAGACAATTCTTAGTGATAACATCAGTGTCATCAGCCAATTCTCGAACGTGCCGGTCTTGGGCGAAATGCCTTTTGTGACCGGTCCGGAAGAAGCCCAAGTTAGATTCGCGCCTATCGGCGCGGCCTTTTACCGATTGTGGAGAGAGGAGCACCAATGAACAACTGGCTTGAAAAAGACCTTGCCCATAACTGGCATCCCTACACCCAGATGTCGACGCTCCGGGATAATCCACCGCTCTTGATTGAGCGCGCGGAGGGCATCAAAATCTGCGACTCCTCCGGCCGCTGGTACTACGACACAATTTCCAGCTGGTGGTGCAATATTCATGGACACGGGCATCCCAAATTGAAGAAAGCCATCACCGGCCAGTTGGAAAAACTCGACCACACGCTCTTCGCCGGGTTCACGCACAAACCCGCCATCGAATTGGCCGAACGTCTGGCGGGCATCGCGCCTTCAGGCTTGAGCAGAATTTTCTACTCCGACAACGGTTCGACGGCGGTAGAAGTTGCTCTCAAGATGTCGCTGCAATACTGGCGCAATGGCGGCCGTCCGGAAAAAAACGGATTCATCGCGCTGGATCGCGCCTATCACGGCGATACGGTCGGCTGCATGAGCGTGAGCGGCGATGGGCCCTTTGTGCAGGCCTTTACCCCGCTGATGTTTCCGGCGCGCAAAATTCCGACACCTTACTGTTACCGTTGTCCGCTGGGACTGGAAAATGACAAGTGCAATACGGCATGCGCAAAACTTCTGGAAGATACGCTACGCGAGCACGCCGCAACCACTGCGGCAATCATCCTGGAGCCGCTGCTCATGGGCGCCGGCGGAATGATTATTTACCCCGCAGACTATCTGGCCCAAGCCGCGCGCCTGGCGCGCGGCTTCGATGTTCACCTGATTCTCGATGAAGTGGCCACCGGCTTCGGGCGCACGGGCACCATGTTCGCCTGCGAACAGGCTAAAGTCAGCCCCGATTTTCTATGCCTGTCGAAAGGCCTGACCGGCGGCATTATGCCGCTTGCCGCGACCATGACCACGCAAAATGTTTTCGACGCCTTTTGCGGCCCGTTAGGCAGCGACAAGACCTTCTACCATGGTCATACCTACACGGCCAATCCTATCGGCTGCAGTACGGCGCTGGCTTCTCTGGATATTTTCGAGGAGGAAAAAACGCTGGACCATGTGCAGGTGCTTTCCGAAAGGCTCACCCGGGCGATTAATGATTTCAGCGAACATCCGCTGGTGGGAGATGCGCGCGTCATCGGCACCGTGGCGGCTCTGGAACTGGTGGGCGACAAGGCCGCCAAAACACCGCTGGCGGCGCACGACGCAATCCGCGGCATTTATCGACGGGGATTGGATCTGAACTTAATCCTCCGTCCGCTGGCCAATGTCATTTATCTTTTTCTGCCTTTATGCACCACCTTGGATGAATTAGACGACATAATCGATCGAACTAAAATGGCGCTAAAGCGATCTTGACTTTATAATATTAATGTCAAAATCATTTTCCAATTAGACAGACAATAACCTACCTCAGTTCTTGATGATAGGAGTTTTTTGAATAGCTTTTTATGCACTATCTTGAAACTGTGGAGCCGATATAGGCATAAATTCCCTCATCAAAGTTTCTAACGTTTCGAACGTGCTGCGACATATCTTTATTGTGAGACTCAAATTTCAAAAACAAATAACCTAAATACCCTCAAGGGCACTGTAGGGTCACTAATAGGTGTATTGAAATTTGTAAGTCGAATAATCCCACACAGCGGAGGATAATGAGATCCTGGTTTTAGAAACACAGTGCACTGAAAATTGTAGATCGCATTATTGTGCCTAAGCATGGGTAGAATACCCCGCAGCTTGCTGCGGAATTGTTTCCATAGCTTGCTTTGGGGTTCATACCCGTGATTTCGTGATATTACCGAATTCATAAAAAAACGGCTTTTTAATGGGTGCTAATTATTGGCCAAATATGTCCCATAAGAAGATGTTTATAACCTAATTTTTAAGTTACTTGAAAAAGAGGTTAAAAATCTAATAATTAGAGCACATATCTTTGGCATTCTTCTTGCTGGTGTATTCACATTAACAACACACAACTATAGATTTAAATACATTCGTTCATAAAAAAGGAGGTTTTATCATTATGCCAGCTACAAAGAGAAATATAATATTAAGAGATGAAACACATCTCAAAACATTGGGCCGTGTATCAGACAGCAGATCAGTTAAGTCCGGCATGCGGATTTGTTTGGAGCGTTCCAGGGCAATGACTAAGGTGTATAAAGAAACAGAGGGAGAATTTACTGCGATAAGGAGAGCCAAGGGTTTAGCGGAATATTTGGACACCATGACTCTTTATACAAGACCGAACGAGCTTCTGGTGGGCTGCTTTGCCAGTACGGAGGCAAGCGTACCCTATTATCCGGAACTTTATTTCCGGTGGTTGTCTAAAACCATGGACAAATTTGAAAACTATGCCGAAATGGTTGATGAAAAGGATAGAAAAGAACTGAAGGAACAATTTAAATATTGGGAGAATTACAGCATTCAGGGGAGAGAGAGAGATTACGTTCCTGACTGGATACCGTGGAAGATTGGACAGTCGCCGTCAGCAGCATGGACCTGGCAGTGGGAGATGTGCACACCTGATTTTGAAAAGGTTATGAAAGTAGGCTTAAATGGGATAATAGCTCAAATTGATAAGAGATTTGATGAGGTAATAAGTGATCTTTCCATTCAGATCGAAAAGCGCATGGATATGCTTGATGAACTGCGCGCGATGAAAATATCATGCGAAGCAATGGCCAGATGGGGCAAGCGATATGCCAAACTTCTTGAGGATGAGAAGAAGAATATTAAAGATCCCAAGAGAGTAAAAGAGCTCGACAAGATGATAGAGGTATGTAATCGCGTACCGGCAGAGCCAGCAAGGAATTTGCATGAGGCCATTCAGAGCTTTATTCTTATTAACTTTTTCGTTAACTATATTGATGTCCCCCAGGTCGGTAACGGCATTCGCTTTGATAAGGTATTATACCCGTATTATGAAAATGATTTAAAAAACGGCGTCATTACGAGAGACGGCGCCAAGGAATTAATTGAAGCGATATGGGTCAAGATGCAGGAAGGCGGATACGTTCAGCCTCCGGCGTGGGTAAACAACGGTGGTGGCGGATTGGGCTGGCAGACAATGACCTTGAGCGGTGTTGATGAATTTGGCCTCGATATTACGAATGAGATAACCTATATCGCTCTGGAGGTTACGGGTGAATTGCAGACGGTTGCTCCGCAGATAGCGGTTCGCATGCACGACAACACGTCAGATGAGCTTTTTAACGCCGTTTTCAAGTGCGTCCGCACCGGTTGTTCTCAGCCGGCCATGTTTAACGATAAAGTCAACATCCCAAGGCTGATGGGTATCGGCGCTACCGTAGAGGATGCCAGGGCTTACAGCATCAACAACTGCATGCAGCCGGTTATTCCGGGTAAGAATATTCATTATCGTGCGGGCCATGGAGGGTCTTTGCTTCTTCCCATGTGTCTGAATATGGCGGTGGATGGAGGAAAAGTAATGAGCATGCAAATGGGTATCAAAACAACTCCTCTATCTGAAATAAAATCATACGATGATGTATGGAAGGCCTTCTGTGAACATGTAAAATTCGGCATCATGGCATTGACTCAACTATCCAGTCTGGGGGACGCTCTTCAGAAGAAATATGTTCCTCGTCCTTTCTTGTCGGCAATTCTGGAAGGCAACATTGAGAAGGGATGCGATATGAGGGATTGGGAATATTTGGGATTGCGTCACCACCTTATTTTCGGATGCAACAACGTTGCCGATGGCCTTGCCGCGATAAAGATGCTGGTATTTGAGAAGAAGAAGATAACATTGGAAGAATTTAATGATGCGGTCGTTTACAATTTTGAGGGAGAAAGCCGCGATAAGATTCGTCGGATGATTGAGCAGGAAGTACCCAGGTTCGGCAATGATAATGACTATGTCGATATGATCGCCAGAGATATTATGGTGTATGTCCAATACGAATGCAATAGGAATTTGGATATGTACGGCAAGCCCTATATGATTGACGGCACGACAGCTTCCGGACCTATCAATGCGGGAATGTTAATGCCGGCAACATTTGACGGAAGAATGTCCAATGAGCCGCTTCATGATGGGACAATCTCTCCTGTTCAGGGCAGAGACATGACCGGCCCAACCGCTACAATTAGATCAGTTGCGAAGGTTGATCCTCTTAAGACCGGTAATATGCTCCTGAATCAGAAGTTCATGCCGGTATTCTTTGATCCGGAGAATTATGAACTCATGAGGGGATACTTGAAGACCGTCCGCGATATGGGACTTCATCACGTGCAGTTTAACTGCGTGAGCAAAGAGACTTTAATGGATGCGAAAATAGTACCTGAAAACTATAAGAGCTTGATTGTCAGAGTGGCCGGATACTCGGCTTACTACGTTGATCTTGATAACAAGATTCAGGATGAGATTATTACAAGAACAGAACAATGTTTCCACTGCTA
>JASEHT010000019.1 GCA_030018675.1 Smithella sp. | reverse complement strand
GGAACTTTTTTCAGTATCCGGATGGGTTGCTTTCATCGTTTATGAAGCTTAATAAAGAAAATAAAACCCGCGAACAACGACCGCCCAGGCTGAGCGTGATCCTGATTACCATGAACAGGCAGCACATTCTGAAACAATGTCTCGAATCTATTTTGCGTCAAAAGTTTAAGGATTATGAAATTGTTATAGTGGATAACGCTTCCAATGACGGCACCGGGGATATGGTTCAAAACCTATTTCCGGAAGCACGGTATTTTTACCTTCCCGATAATGCCGGTGTGCCGGGCGGAAGAAATTACGGTACATGGATGGCCACCGGCGAAATATGCGTCTTTATGGATGACGACGCGGTATTTGATGATGACGATGCGTTGGCGAAAACCGCGGCTTATTTCGATGCGGACGATCGGCTCGGATGCATCGCTTTCCGTATTTTGCAGCCGCCTCATTGTCTCGAGGAATATAAGAGCATTCCCCGCGCGGATAAAATAATTATCAACGAAGATTATGAGTGCAGTTATTTCTGCGGCGCCGGATTTGCCTGTCGGCGCAATATTCTTCTGGAATCAGGCATGTTCTGGGAACCTCTTTTTTTTATTGGCGAGGAACTTGATCTGAGTTACCGATTGATGGAAAAAGGCTGTAAAATCATCCGTTCGTTCGGCATTTCAGTTATCCATTACGAAATGCCTCAAGCCAGAATTCAAGGCCAATGGATATATTACGGCGTTAGAAACCGATTCTGGCTGGCTGTGAAAAATTTACCGATTCCGAACCTGTTCTCTTATACGGTATTATGGTGGACTTATTTTTTGTTGTTGGCTATCCGACATGGACATCCTTTGTTTTTTCTGAAGGGAATGAAGGACGCATTGACCGGCCTGCCGGAGGTTGTAAAACAGCGTCAATGTATTTCCGGCAAAACCATCGAGACGTTGAAAAAATTGTCCGGCAGAATTTATTATTAAACGTTCGAACGCGAACATTGCGGCGGAAGATTATTATGCGCAGGAAGGTTGTGTAGATTTGCAGGAACGAAGACCTCTTCTTGACGGCCGGGGTGTTGCCTTGATCGCCAGAAATTTGACCTACCTGCTGGGCGGGCAAGGCGTGTATTTTGTGACGCGTTTTGTTTACGCCATAGTATTGGCGCGTTTTTTCGGCCCTCAGATATACGGGATGATCAATTACGGTATTGCGTGGTACCTTTTGTTCATTCCTCTCACACGATGGGGAATGGACACGGTGCTGAGCCGGGATGTGGGCAAGAACAGAACGCTCGGGGAAGACACGGCCAACCTTACCCTCACCCTGCGGATTATTTCAATCGTCATCGTTACGGCGGTTTATCTTGTTGCGTCGGTGGTGTTCGAGACGGATCCGCAGTCGCGTCTGATGGTCCTTGTTTTTTCATTCGCGCTGATCGGTCGTTCTCTGGCCTGGTGGACGGGAAGCGTTTACATTGCCTATGAATGCACCGAGCATGCCCTGCGGCAGCAGACGATTTTCCGGTCTCTGGAAGTTTTACTGGGGCTTCTGGCCATTTTCATCTGGAAAGAAGCTCTTCTCGTCGTATTGATTCACGGTTTGATCTGGTGTCTCGAAGCCGTTTACGGCCTCGCCGTCATCCGGCGCCGTGTTTTTACAATACGTCTCCGTTTCGATGTTGCCGCCCTCGCAAATTTGTTTACGCAGGTGTTGCCTCTGGGCGTGGCGATGCTCCTCATGAACCTGACCTCCCAGGGGCCGTTGATTTATTTCCGTCACGTCGTGTCTTCCGGAGATCTTCTTGGTCAACTGGCCTTGGCCATGCAGGCTTTTTTCATTCTTTCGACTATTCCTTTGACCCTGGGGAATGCCGCATTGCCAATCTTGAGCCGCTCGGCGGATAGAGAGGACGGCAAGGATAAAATTTATGCCGAGACCATGATTCGATATGCCTTGTTGTCCGGATGCGTTGTGGCTCTTCTGGGAACGGCCTTCGGACCTTGGCTGATCCTGAAAATATTCGGTCACCGATACGCTGCTACCGGCGCCTTGATCGGTCCGGTATTATGGCTGGTGATCCCTCTTGCCGTGCGCCAGTCTCTGTCGGGAGTGCTCATAGCGAGGAAAAAGGATTTACGGATGTTGTGGGGTACTTTGATCGGCGCGTTGCTTTTTGTCGTAACGATTCAGAAGGCTGTTGAACACTTTGGCGCTCTCGGCGCCATTCTGAGCGCGATAGCCGCCATGACGCTGACAACCGCTTATTTCATGTTTGTTTTGCGTCAGTGGATACGGATTGATTTACGCTTTGCGCTTCTGAAACCCGGGTTGGCCGTTTCAACGGCCGTCGCAACCTTTTATGCGCTGTTTTTTGCCGGTCCCGTTATCGCTGTCGCGGGAGCTTTTGCAATCCTTTTTCTTATGTGTTATTGGCTAAAATGTATAACGTCTCAGGATGTTGTATGGTTGAAAAACGCTTTGGTCTGGATAAAGGGAAAAGTTTCCCTGAACAAGTAATATGAACAATCGGCAAAGGCATCAGCCATGAAATTGATCATTCAGATTCCCTGCTATAATGAGGCTGAAACGTTACCGCTGACGTTATCGGCTTTGCCCACCTCTGTTGAAGGGTTTGACAGCGTGGAATGGCTTGTCATTGACGATGGCAGTACGGACAATACCTTTCGAACGGCACAAGAATCGGGCGTTCACCATATCGTGCGGCATACGCGGAATCAGGGCCTGGCGAGGGCTTTCATGACGGGGATCCGCGAATGCATCAGGCTGGGCGCTGATGTCATCGTGAATACGGACGCGGATAATCAATATGACGCCAGGGATATTCTGTCGCTGGTCGATCCTATTCTGAACGGACGCGCGGACATGGTTGTGGGCGCCCGACCGATAGATCAAATCCGTCATTTCTCTCCGCTGAAGAAAATGCTTCAGAAAACAGGAAGCTGGTTCGTCCGGATCATGAGTCGGACCGATGTGCCTGATGCCGCCAGCGGCTTTCGGGCAATTCGCGCGGACGCCGCCCGTCAGATATCGGTGTTCAATAGCTATACCTACACGCTGGAAACGCTTATTCAGGCCGGTCAGAAAAATATGGCCGTCACCTCCGTGCCGGTGCGGACCAATCAGCCGTTAAGGCCTTCCCGTTTGGTTAAAAGCATACCGTATTATCTGCTGCGCTCCCTGATAACCATTATTCGCATTTCGGTTGTTTATCAGCCCTTTCTTTTTTTTGCGTCCATCGGCGCGGTTTTGTTCGGGGCCGGTTTTCTGCTGGGATTAAGGTTTCTATATTTCTTTTGGATGGGCGCCGGTTCGGGTCACGTCCAATCCCTGATTCTGGCGTCTGTTCTTCTGGGCATGGGATTCCAAACCATTCTGATCGCCTTTATTGCGGATTTGCAGGCATCCAACCGGAAACTGCTCGAGGATATCCGTTATGATCTGGGCAAGGATAACGGCCGTAAAATAGTGCTTGATGGAAAAGAAAAGGTGAAATAATGTTCTTCCGCCTCGGGGAATGCTTCCCCGGGAAGGGATTTTCAATACGTTTCAAAGGATATGGAGCTCATTTCAGCCATGGATAAGATTTGCGCGATTATTGTGAATTACAATGCCGGGGATGTCCTGGCAAAAGCCGTCGATTCGCTGTTGTCTGAATCGGTTGTCGGCAGGATCATTGTTATCGACAACGATTCATCGGACAGCAGCATGAAAAATATCGAAAAGATCAATCAACCGGAATCCAGAATTCTTTGCATCCGCAACAGTGAAAATCTGGGCTTCGCCCGGGCCTGTAACATCGGCATTGCCGCCGATGCCGGAAGCGATTATTTATTGTTTCTTAATCCCGACTGTATTGTTGAGCCGGACGCGCTATCAAAAATGCTGTCCTGTCTGAAGTCATCTCCCGGGATCGGGATGGTCGGCCCTCTGCTGCTGAATTCCGACGGCACGGAACAGGCGGGCGGCCGGCGGTCGATCCCCACGCCATGGCGTTCCTTTGTTCGCGCCTTCGGTTTGTCAAAATTTCGCCGACTGAATCCTGAAATATTCTCCGATTTTCTCCTGCACGAACAGCCCCTGCCTGAACAGCCCGTTGAAGTGGAAGCGATTTCCGGTTCATGCATGCTTGTCCGTCGCGACGTCTTCAAAGATGTGGGGCATCTTGATGCTGGTTATTTCCTGCACTGTGAAGATTTGGACTGGTGTGCCCGTCTGCATGAAAAGAACTGGAAGATGATGTTTGTCCCGGATGCCCGTGTCACGCATTATAAAGGCGTCTGCAGTCAAACAAGGCCGATTTTCGTGGAATGGCATAAACATAAGGGAATGGTCCGGTTTTACAAAAAATTTCACCATCATCAATATCCGGGGTTACTGTGGCTGATTGCCACCGCTGTCTGGATCAGATTTTCGATGGTGTTCTTCCTGCAGGGCGCGAGATATTTAAAAAGACGGCTGGAATATGACACAAAATAAGGAATGTGTGGGAGTGATCGGTGCGACCAGCATTATCGGAAAATACCTCCTGCCTTTGCTGCTTGATAACGGTTATGATGTCGTTGCTTTTTCCCGCTATAAAAAAAAATTGCAAAAGTCTGATCATCACGCCCTGACATGGGCGTTGCTTCCCGCCCCGGATTCCGGTCGGCGTTCTGATCACAAAGCAAGAAGCATCCGTTATTGGATCAGCCTTGCGCCGATTACGGCTCTCCCGAATTATTATTCTTTGCTTCTGGACCATGACACCAGGCATATTGTCGCGCTTTCATCGACCAGTCGATTCACCAAGCTTGACTCTTCGGATTTGACCGAAAAGGCGCTGGCGTTCAGTCTGGCTGAAAAAGAAAAACATTTGACGGCTTGGTCGGGAACCCATAAATTGTCATTTACCATATTGAGACCCACGATGGTTTATGATTGGGGACATGATAAAAATATTACAGTGCTTGCCGCTTTTATAAAGCGGTTTTCTTTTTTTTGTCTATTCGGTGAAGCGCAGGGCTTACGCCAGCCGGTTCACGCGCGGGATGTGGCCTCCGCTTGCGCTTCCGCGATAAGCTCCGCAGGTGCGGTAAACCGGTCGTATAATCTATCGGGCGCGGAAAGATTAACTTATCGGGAGATGGTCAGCCGTATTTTTTCCGCGTTGGGGAAAAAGCCGCGATTCGTGAAATGTCCCCTCTGGCTGTTTAGTCTGGCGGTTTTCGTTCTGCGTGTTTTTCCGCGTTACCGCCAATGGTCGGCGGCGATGGCGCAGCGGATGAACAAAGATATGGTTTTCGACCATTCTGAAGCCTGTAACGACTTGGGTTTCATGCCGCGTCCCTTTGATTTGCATGCCAATGATTCAGGGAATAAAAACAGGGAGAACAGATGATGTTTTTTGAATGGATTAAAAAAATAAAGACTTCGATTATCTTGACGGCAATCTTAATATTCATACATGCCGGCTTCGGGGGTTTCACGGTAGCCGGGGCACAAACGTCTTTGCCGGAAAAAAAACTGGAAGGCAGAATCCGTGTTTCCGGCGCCTGGGCGCTTTACCCGATGATGGTCACATGGGCCGAGGAATTTAAAAAAATTCATCCCGGGGTCAGAATTGATATTTCCGCCGGAGGCGCGGGCAAAGGGGTGACCGATGCGCTTTCCGGATTGGTGGATATCGGAATGGTTTCCAGAGACCTTCGGCCTGAGGAATTAAAACAAAAAGCTTTTTATGTGCCGGTCGTCAAAGACGCGGTATTCCCGACGATCAACGCCGCCAATCCTGTGATGAAGGAGTTGATGGAAAAAGGATTGAGGAAGACGGATTTTATCGATCTGTGGCTGTCCGCCCGGAGCATGACTTGGGGTGTCTTGACCGCAACGGATAACTCTCGAAAAGTTCGTGTTTACACGCGTTCCGATTCCTGCGGCGCGGCTGAAACGTGGGCGAAATATCTGGGCGCTTACCAGGAAGACCTGAAAGGAATTGCTGTTTATGGTGATCCCGGCATTGCGGAAGCCATCCGGAAGGATAAAAATGGCATCGGCTATAATAATCTTAATTATGCCTATGATATAAAAACGGGACTGCCTGTGCCGGGCATTCGAATGGTGCCGATTGATGTGAATGGCAACGGCCTTATTGATCCGAAAGAAAAACTCGATACGAAACAGGACGCGATAGACGCGGTGCAATCAGGCGTTTATCCTTCTCCTCCGGCCAGAGATCTTTATCTTGTGACCAAGGGAGCATTCCAGGGGACAACAAAGGAATTTGTGAAATGGATATTGTCGGATGGTCAACGATATGTTGACGAAGTGGGTTACTTAAAAATCAATGCGTCCCAAATTAAAAATGCCGTCCAAA
Organism: Smithella sp.; assembly: GCA_030018675.1. Lineage (GTDB taxonomy): Bacteria > Desulfobacterota > Syntrophia > Syntrophales > Smithellaceae > Smithella. The sequence goes on along the minus strand of JASEHT010000019.1, from coordinate 13,709 downwards.
AAGTGGGTCACTAGAAAAGAAAGCGGGAACAATCATTCTGAGATGAATCAGCGGCTGAACAAAAGAAAAGTCAAGGATAACGTTGCATCCGTTTCCGCGCGCGGCATTTTAATTTTTGTCAATTTTCTGGCGCTGCTGATTTTTTGCGGCATTTTTTGGAAAGCTCTGCCGATTCTTTCCCTGGTTTCCCTGCCGGAGTTGCTCTTTTCGTCATCCTGGCACCCGATGAAAAATGAATTCGGCCTGTTCCCTTTTATTATCGGGACTATGGCAGTAACCTTGCTGGCGATGATCATTTCGCTGCCGGTTTGTATGCTGACATCCATTTATCTTTCAGAATATGCGAAAAGAAGATTCCGGGAGGTTTCCCGTTTTGCCATCGATATTCTCGCCGGGATTCCTTCCGTCGTTTATGGCCTGTGTGGTGTCCTGGTCATTGTTCCGCTGGTTGAATTTATGGGAGAACTCATCGGTGTCCAGACGACCGGTTACAGTCTGCTGGCCGGCGGGATTGTCTTGGCTGTCATGGTCATTCCTTTTATCGTTTCCATTTCCATGGAAGTATTACGAATGGTGCCCGAACCTTACCGGGAGAGCGCTCTCGCGCTGGGCGCGACCCGGTGGGAAACGGTTAAATATGTTGTGTTGAAAAAAGCAAGGAGCGGCCTCATTGCCGCAACCGTGCTGGGTTTTGCCCGCGCTTTCGGAGAGACGATGGCTGTGCTGATGGTTGTTGGTAATGTCGCCCAGATACCCACGTCGCTTTTTGATGCGGCCTACCCTTTGCCGGCGCTCATTGCCAATAACTATGGAGAGGTGATGTCCATTCCTCTCTATGATGCAGCCTTGATGTCGGCGGCGTTCATCCTGATGCTTGTTGTGACCTTATTTAGCCTCACGGCGCATTACGCGCTTCTGAAGGTGGGAAAGACGATAGCGTGATGAAAAAAAGAAAACTGGAAGAAAATATTTTTAAAGCACTGATGATCATTTCTCTTTTGGGGGTTTTTGCGGCGCTGGCGGGTATTATCATGGTTGTCGCCGTGAAAGGTCTGTCATCGCTGAATTTATCGATGATTATCGAGACGCCCAAAGGAGGATATTATCTGGGAAAAGAGGGAGGCATCGCCAATGCGATTGTGGGGTCGCTTTATCTGATGGCCGGAGCAACCACGCTGGCTTTTATTATCAGCCTGCCCGTCGCGCTTGCGCTGCAGAAGGAATATTTGAGCAAGCGTTTTGCGGATTTTACAAGGCTGGTTCTGGATATTCTCTGGGGGACGCCGTCTATTGTTTACGGCGTTTTCGGTTTTGTGATTATGGTGTATCTGGGCATGAGAGCTTCTCTGCTCGGCGGTATTGTTGTGTTGACTTTGCTTATGGTTCCGATTATGGTTCGCGCCATGGATGAAGCAATCCGGCTGGTGCCTTTCGAGATGAAGGAGATGGCTTACGCATTGGGCACAACAAGGGTGGAAACAACGTTTGCCGTCGTGCTCAAACAGGCGATGCCCGGAATTGTTACCGCTGTGATTCTGGCTTTCGGCCGCGGTATCGGCGATGCCGCTTCCATTCTTTTTACCGCCGGATACACGGATGACATTCCCACGTCTTTGCTGGATCCGGTTGCCTCGCTGCCTCTGGCTGTTTTCTTCCAGATCGGAACTCCCGTGCCGGAGGTGCAGGCCAGAGCTTACGCCGCCGCGCTCATTCTGCTGGTCATTGTCATTGTCATTAATATTATTGCCAGAATCCTGGGCTGGCGTTTTGCCAGACATATCGTGAGATAGAAGATGTCGAAAATAAAAATAAAAAAATTATCCGTTTCTTATGGAAACCATCAGGTTCTAAATGAGGTTAGCCTGGATATTCCCGAGCGACAGATTATCGCCGTGATCGGGCCGTCCGGTTGCGGGAAAACGACTTTGCTCAAAAGCATGAACCGATTACTGGATTTGAATGAGGATGTTGCGGTGAGCGGTGATATTGCCATTGACGGTGAAAATATTTATCGGCCGGATATTGACGTAAACGCTTTGAGAAAAAGAGTGGGATTTCTTCCCCAGCGTCCCTATCCCCTGCCCATGTCTATTTTTGATAATGTCGCTTTCGGGCCGAAGATTCACGGGTTGGATGTTTCTTCTTTATCAGTTGTTTCCAACAAGGAGCGTGAAGGCAAAGGGAATAAAGGCACCCAAAGACTCGTGGAACATTATCTTCGTCTGGCGGGTCTCTGGGAGGAAGTCAAAGATCGTCTGAATGCCCCGGCGGCGAAATTGTCCATCGGTCAGCAGCAGCGCCTGGCGTTAGCGCGCGTTCTTTCGATCGAGCCGGAGATTATTCTGGCGGATGAACCGACATCGGCGCTTGATCCTATTTCGGCGAAACTGGTGGAAACACAGTTTAAAATTCTGAAGGAAAACTATACCATCATCTTTGTCACCCATATTCTGCGTCAGGCCAGAAGATTGGCGGATTATATCATTTTTCTGTATATGGGAGATTTGATTGAACACGGCCCGGCCGTCCGCTTTTTCGGCGAGCCGTGCGATGAAAAAACCAAGGCGTATATTAGCGGAGAAATCAGTTAACGATGAATTCATTGAACCTGTCTTACCTGCGCCAGCTCGAGGCGGAATCCATCGAGATCATGCGCGAAGTCGCGGCGGAATTTAAAAATCCGGTGATGCTTTATTCCGTCGGCAAGGACTCCAGCGTGATGGTCCGATTGGCGCAGAAGGCATTTTATCCCGGAAGCATTCCGTTCCCCCTGATGCATGTCGATACCGGATATAAATTCCCCGAGATGTACACGTTTCGCGACGAGTTCTGCAAAAAAATTGACGTCCGTCTGATTGTGGAAAAAAATGAAGAATGGATTGCCCGCGGCTGCCATCCCCTGAAAATGGGCGTGGATAAGTGCTGCTCGTATTTGAAAACCGGCGCGCTTTTGCAGGCGCTGGCGAAACACGGGTTCGACGCCGCTATCGGCGGGGCGAGGCGGGAAGAAGAAAAATCCCGCGCCAAGGAAAGAGTTTTTTCCCTGCGCGACGCCTTCGGCCAGTGGGATCCGAAAAATCAGCGCCCGGAACTCTGGGATACTTATAATACAAAAATTAATGACGGGGAATCCATGCGAATATTTCCGCTGAGCAATTGGACGGAAAAGGATATATGGGAATATATAAAGCTTGAACAGATTCCGGTTGTGCCGATTTATTTTGCGCGCGAACGCGAAGTGGTCGAACACAACGGTATCCTGATTCCCGTATCGGCCTCGTTGCCCGGACCGGATGAAATGCCGGGAAACACGGTTCGCGGAAAAACAAAGAAAATAACGTGCCGTTTCCGATCTTTGGGATGCATCCCATGTACGGGAGCGATTGCGTCCCGGGCGGTGACCTTTGATGAAATCATCGCGGAAGTTCGCGCAGCAACTAAATCGGAACGGGAAAACCGTGTCATTGATCTGACCAGCGACAGTTCCATGGAACAGAAAAAGAAAGAGGGATATTTTTAATGCCGACCGGTGAAAAATCATTGTTGCGCTTTGTGACGACCGGCAGCGTGGACGACGGCAAGTCCACGCTGATCGGCAGGCTCTTATATGAGACAAAATCCATTTATGACGACCAGTATCAGGCGATTGAGAAATCGTCGAAGAAAAAAGGGCTCAAGGAAGTGGAACTGGCCTATCTGCTGGACGGCCTGGCCGCGGAAAGGGAGCAGGGGATTACCATTGACGTGGCGTACCGTTATTTCGAAACAGCAAAAAGAAAATTTATCATCACCGATTCGCCGGGCCATGTGCAATATACAAAAAATATGGTCACGGGCGCGTCCAAGGCGGACTGCGCGGTCATTCTGATTGACGCGCGCAACGGCGTTCTGACACAATCCAGAAGACACGGGTTTTTAATATCCCTTCTTCAAATTCCGCATTTGATTGTCGCGGTCAATAAAATGGATCTTGTCGATTATTCACAGGATGTCTTTTCGCGCATTGCTGAAGACTATATGGATTTTTCGCAAAAGCTGGATATTCACGACATCGTTTTTATCCCCGTGTCCGCCCTGAAGGGGGATAATGTTGCCGTCAAAAGCAAGAAAATGCCCTGGTACGAGGGAGCAACGCTTCTGCACAATCTGGAAAATCTCAACGTTTCCGCCGACAGGAATCTGGTGGATTTCCGTTTTCCCGTTCAGTATGTCATCAGGCCCCACGCGAATTTCCGCGGCTTTGCCGGGAAAATCGTGTCCGGTACCATCGCCCCCTCGGAAGAGGTGGCGATTCTGCCCTCCGGCAAAACGACATCGGTCAAATCCATTATTACGTATGACGGCGAACTCAAGGAGGCTTTCGCGCCGCAGTCCGTTGTGCTGACGTTAAGTGATGAGGTAGATGTCAGTCGCGGTGACCTGATTGTCCGCAAAAAAAACCTGCCAGCGATAGAAAGTTCTCTCGAAGCGATCATCTGCTGGATGGATGATGAACCCATGACTCCGGAGATGTCGTACATTATGAAACACACGACAAGATTTGTCCGGGCTTCTGTAAAAAATATCGTCTATAAGATAGATGTCAACACCCTGCACCGCCAGCCGGCCGACACGTTTTCGCTGAATGATATTGGACGCGTGGAAATCAAACTGGCGGTGCCGATTTTTTTCGACCCTTACAAAATGAATCATGCCACGGGCCGATTCATTCTGATTGATCCGTTGACCAACAAAACGGTTGCCGCGGGCATGATACGCGGCGCCGAACGGCATGTTGAGGACTACGTGGCGGGAGTAGCCGCTGATGACGCCAAACAAAAAAAATCACCGCATGCTGTCTGGCGGGACCTCAACATCACGCTGGCCGAGCGGGAAAAACAATCGGGACACAGAGCCGTCGTGCTGTGGTTCACAGGACTCTCCGGTTCCGGAAAGTCCACAATAGCCATGGAACTGGAGCGCCGGCTGTTTGAATGCGGTTGCAGAACGGCAATGCTCGACGGCGACATTGTCCGTCACGGTCTTTGTTCGGATTTGGGCTTCTCCCCGGCGGACAGAAAAGAAAATATTCGTCGGGCCGGAGAAGTGGCGAAAATACTTTTTGAAAACGGCAACATCGTTCTGTGTACGTTCATTTCTCCCTTTAAGGAGGACAGGTCAATCGTGAGAAGTCTTTTCCCCGAGGGAAGATTTATCGAGATTCATGTCGACTGTGATATTGAAGAATGTCGTCGCCGGGACCCCAACGGCTTATACAAAAAAGCGGAGTCCGGTTTGATCAAAGCCTTTACCGGCCTGTCTTCACCCTACGAGCCTCCGGAAAAACCGGAACTGGTTATTCATACAAAAAACGCCGATATTGCCGGATGCGTCAATGCTCTTGAACAATATTTGAAGGATGAATTCAAATTAAAGATATTCAAGAATGGTTGAGTCGGGTTTTCAATATTATATAGGCGAACCCACTTCGAGAAGTAAAAAAGGAACGTGAATGCAAAAAATCCTGATCACCGGAGCCGCGGGCTTTATCGGATATCATCTCGCAAAAGCTGCGGCAGAAAAAGGTTACGCTGTGTCCGGCATTATACGGCAAAGTTGATATTATATTTTCCGTTTATGATTTGGCAGTCAAGAATGCCAGAATATTGTTGCCCAACAGGTTTTATGAATGTGCGATATGCGGCCTGCCGATCATTGTGGCCAAAAACACCAAGCCGGAAGAGTATATGAACCAATACGGCACGGGGTATTCTGCCGGGTATTTGTCGGTGGAAGAAACCAAGAAAGCGCTGCTGAGCCACGTTGAAAACGATGAAAAGTCTATGAAAATTAAAAAGGCTTTGGATTCCATTGACAAGTCAAAATTCTTTTATGGCCAATATTACCCCCTCTTGAAGGAGATATTTGAAATCGGTCACTAGAACGCGAATGTGACGACGGGACGAATCTCGTCTGAAAATAATTTTATGAACATGAATAAACCGGCTTTGTCAGTTATAACCCCTGTCTATAATGGCGCTGATTTTGTGGAGCGCTGTTATAAAAATATTATCGGGCAATCCTCTGATAATTGGGAATGGATTGTTGTTGACGACGGTTCGACCGACGGCACGGCGGAAGCGGTCAGGAAAATCGAAGATCGTCGTGTCCGTCTGTTTTCATATGAACGAAATCGGGGACGCGGGTATGCGCGAAATCTTGCCATCAGGGAATCGGCCGGAGACTGGATTGTTGTCTGGGATATCGACGATCTGAATTTTCCGGATCGTTTTGCAGCGATTGAAAAGGCAAGACATCTGAACTATGATTACTTTTGCTCTTACGCGGTTGTTGTAAATAACAACATGGAAATGAAGGGCACCAGAGGCTTTCACCATCCTTTCGGTTGTCTGCCCAGAGGATTTGTTCATCCCACGTTGGCGGTCCGGAAAGATATCGCGAGCAAAATTGGATACAAAATCACCCGGGGAGAGGGCGGTCCTGCTGAAGATGCCAGAATGATGTGGACGCTGTCTTCACAATATAAAGGTCTTTGGTTTGAAGACGCATTGACCATTTATCAGGAAGATAGAGATGTTAATTTAAGAAAAGCCATTGATACGAATCTGGCGCATTTGGAAAGTCTGAAAGAGCTCAAAAAAGAAGGTTTGTTTAAAGCCGGTTATCCGTATCATCTGACGCTCTGGAGATATTTTTTCAAAATATCCATCCTGAATATGTTAAAGTTGCAGCCCGGACTGTATCCGAAACTTATGGTTTGGAGAGATTATGGTTGTTTGATCAACGGCTGGAGGTTGTCGCCGGAGAAAATGGCTTTCATAAAAAACACTATACGGATGGAATAGATTCCCATGTACGTCAACAATCTTGTTACGGGAAGCAGCCCTTTAATTATTCACGCCCCCGGTCTTCATCACAGCCGGAAAAAAGATTTCATCCACATGGCCACCAATCCCTACTGGGTTCCGATATTAAGAAATTGGGAAAACAAATCTTCCGCGTTGCGCGGGAAGAATCATAGAGATGACTTGACAATCATTACCTGGAATTCCACTGATATCAAAGGATATTGCGAGCAATCCCTGGAAAAACTGGGCTGGGATTATTTGTGTCTCGCAAGAAACATCACCCCCTGGCGTTTTATCGATAAAATGAACACCGCGCTGCAAATGATGGATTCCATAAAAACGCCCTATGTCATGGCCCTGGACAGTTTTGATGTGATTGTCCTGCGAGATCCCTCTGAAGCCGTTGAAAAGTTTAAAAAAATGAATTGCGATATGCTGATCAATGGAGAAAAAAATTATCATCCCGATTTTGGAATCATGACAACCGGCAGATACGCTGTGACGGATCAATGGAAAAAATATGAAATGAGTCTGACAAAAAGCCCGTGGAAATTTCTCAATTCGGGAGCCTTGATATCGAAAACCGGCTTTTATAAAGAGTGCCTGACAAAATGTCTTGAGCGTCACGAAGCCGTAAAAGAAAATCCGGACAAATTTTGTCTTCCCCGTGATCCCGTATTTAAAAAATATCCGGATTACAAAGTCGGCAATGACGATCAGATGCTGTTTCACTGGCTGTTCTTCGATTACTATCCACAGATCATGATTGATTACGACATGAATATATTTTTTAATGCCGTTCACACAGCGCTGGACAGGAAGAAACTGATCATTGAAGACGATGTTTTTACAGGACTCGGACGGTTTCAATATGGCATGGCGGTTAAATTTCTTGGAATTTTGTTAAAGGGTTACCGGGCATTCAACAAAGCGATGGTCGTGCCGTCCATAATAAAAAATTTTCTGAAAGAAAGAGAGTCGGACTCATAAGACAGGCTAAATCATTTCGATAACGATGAGGGGTATGGAGAAAATAAGTATCATAACGGTTTGCCGCAACAGCGAAACAACCATCCGGGAAACGCTGGAATCGGTGGCTTCGCAGTCCTATAAAAATATTGAACATATTGTTGTTGATGGTGGATCCGTCGACGGGACGCTGACCGTTCTCCGCGAATGGAAAAAGTATTCCGTCCGGCTGGTCAGCGAGCCGGATGAGGGAATATACGATGCCATGAATAAGGGGATCGGAATGGCGACAGGCGATATCATCGGGATTATCAATTCCGATGATATTTATTCCGATGCCGGCGTTCTGGAAAAGGTCATTTCGGTTATGCAGGACAATGCCGTTGACGCCTGCTACGCGGATTTGATTTATGTGGACAAGAATAAATCAGATCGAATTATTCGTTATTGGAAGTCCTGCGCTTTTGAAAAAGGATTGTTCGCCGACGGCTGGATGCCTCCTCACCCGACATTTTTCACCCGGCGTTCTGTTTACGATAAATACGGATTATTCGATTTAAAATATTCTCTGGCCGCGGATTTTGAGCTCATGGCGCGATTAATGGAAAAATACAAAATCAAATCAGTCTATATACCGGAAATATTCATTAAAATGAGGTATGGCGGCGTTTCGAACAGATCAATGCTTAATATTGTCAAACAAAATATTCAAATATATCAAGCCTGCCGGGAAAATAATCTTCCTGTTTCTTTAAGTAAATTCTTGTTGAACAAACTTCTCTCCCGCACCAGACAGTACTATTCAAAACCGGAAATATAAATTAAGATATTGAATTACTTGACGAATAGCATTTCCCGTTTTTATTCCTCAAAATCGGCACAAAAAACTCGAAATTTTGAATCAAATGAGTCATCACATACACCGGTTTTATATAAGATAAGTCAATGTAATAATTCATTATTTATACGGGTAAGGGTTTTGGTGGAACCTGTTCAATTTTATCTTGACACAAGTATGGTCTTGTGTCGATATAGCAACGTTAAAATTTACTGGATGACCAAGGAGGTTGAAAAGCAACGTTATGGCCAAATATGTTTACTCATTTTCGGAAGGATACGGAAAAAGTAAGAATCTTTTGGGAGGCAAGGGAGTCGGACTCGCGGAAATGGCGCATCTGAATATTCCTATTCCTCCTGGTTTTACTATTACGACGGAAGTTTGCACGGCTTTCTATAAAAATAAAGGCCGTTATCCGCAGGGATTAAAAGAACAGGTTAATAAGGCGCTGCAGAAGATGGAAAAAGATGCAGGGATGAAATTCGGCGATGCTAAAAATCCTCTTTTATGCTCCGCCCGATCAGGCGCACGCTCGAGTATGCCCGGAATGATGGAAACAGTTCTGAACATCGGTCTTACATCCAGAACGATTGCCGGAATGATTGAAAAAACAAAAAATCCCCGTTTTGTATGGGATTCTTACCGCCGTCTGATTCAGATGTATTCGGATGTCGTGATGGAAAAAGCCGAAGGCCTTGAACCGGAAGAAGGCATGGGCGTTCGCCAGCAACTGGAACGCGAGTTGGCAGCTATGAAAGCACGCCGCAATGCCAAGTCGGATGTTGATCTTACAGAAAATGACCTTGCCGAACTGGCGGAGATTTACAAAGCCAAGGTTAAGGAAGTTATCGGTAAACCTTTCCCCGATGACGCCATGGAACAATTGTGGGGCGCCATCGGCGCGGTCTTCAAGAGTTGGAACGGCAAACGCGCTGTTTCCTACCGCCGCATTGAAGGGATTCCCGATGAATGGGGAACTGCCGTCAATGTGCAGGCGATGGTGTTCGGCAACATGGGCGATAATTCCGCCACCGGCGTGGCATTTACCCGCAATCCGGCCACCGGCGAGAACAAATTCTACGGCGAATGGCTGCCCAATGCGCAGGGTGAAGACGTCGTCGCGGGTATCCGCACCCCCAATCCTATCAATGAAGAAATGCGCCAATCAGACGATACCGAAGGACATCCTTCTCTGGAAAAAGCCATGCCCAAGGCCTACAACCAGATCAAGGCGATTCGCAACAGGCTGGAAGCCCATTTCCGGGATATGCAGGATCTGGAATTTACGATTCAGGACGGCCGTGTCTGGATGCTGCAAACCCGCAACGGCAAGCGCAACGGCCCTGCCGCTGTCCGCATGGCTGTGGAGATGTACAAAAGCAAGATGATCAGCGCGGCAGAGGCAATATCCCGCGTAACTCCCTCGCAGCTTGATGAAATGCTGCATCCGATGGTTGATCCGCAAGCCGAAGCCTCGGCGGAATTCCTGGTCAAAGGTCTGCCGGCCGGTCCCGGCGGAGCCGTGGGACAGGTCGTTTTCACGGCGGAAGATGCGGTTGCTGTCGCCAAAGAGGGCAAGAAAGTGATTCTGGTTCGTGAAGAAACCAATCCCGAAGATGTGGAAGGCATGCGTGTGGCGCAGGGAATTCTCACCGCCCGCGGCGGCATGACCTCGCACGCGGCGCTGGTCGCCCGCGGCTGGGGCAAATGCTGTATCGTCGGCGCCGGAGCTCTGCATGTTGATATCCGGCAAAGGACCGTGAATGTTGACGGAAAAGTTGTGCGTGAAGGTGATGTGATCACGCTTAATGGAACCAAGGGGCGTGCCTATGTCGGTGCTCTGACGATGATCAGCGGCGTAGAGGATGATAAGAATTTCGCCGCGTTTATGAAACTTTGTGATTCCATCCGTCGCCTCAATATCCGTACCAATGCCGAAACGCCTAAAGACGCGGCCAAAGCCGTGCAGTTCGGCGCGGAAGGCATCGGCCTTTTCCGCACGGAGCACATGTTTTACGGCGAGAACAGCGAAAAACCCCTGTTCTATCTGCGCAAGATGATTCTGTCGGACAACGAAGAACAGCGTCGCGCCGCTTTGAACGACTTGTTCCCGTATGTTAAAAACGATATCAAAAAGACGATGGACGTCATGGCCGGAAGGCCGGTAACCATCCGTTTTCTTGATCCTCCGCTGCATGAATTCGTGCCGGAAAACCCTGAAGAAAGAAAGCGCCTGGCGGAGAGTCTGGGGATATCCATAGACAAGCTGAATTCCCGCGCGGAAAATCTGCATGAAACCAATCCCATGATGGGACATCGCGGCGTGCGTCTGGGCATTACCTATCCCGAAGTCAGCGAGATGCAGATCCGCGCCATTCTGGAGAGCGCGGCGGAACTGATTAAGGAAAAGAAGAAGGCACTTCCCGAAATCATGATTCCGGTGGTCTGCGATGTGGCCGAGTTCAAAAATCAGGCGGATATAGTCAAGAGAGTTTATCCTGAAGTGCTGGCCAAATATGGACTCAAGAAAATACCCTACATGGTCGGAACAATGATTGAGATTCCGCGCGCAGCCCTGCTGGCGGACAAGATTGCCGAAGAGGCGGAATTCTTCAGCTTTGGAACAAACGATTTGACCCAGATGACGTACGGATTCAGCCGTGACGATGTGGGCGCGTTTGTGCCCGATTATATCGAAAAGAAAATCATTCCCGCTGATCCGTTCCAGATTCTGGATCAGGAGGGCGTCGGCCAGCTGATCCAGTACGGCGTGGAAAGAGGCCGCAAGGCCCGCAAGACCCTGAAAGTCGGCATTTGCGGCGAACACGGCGGGGAACCGTCCAGTGTCAAATTCTGTCACCGGGTGGGAATGGATTATGTCAGCTGTTCACCTTATCGTATTCCGATAGCGCGGCTGGCCGCGGCCCAGGCTGTTCTGGAGGATAAGAAGATGAGTTCACCGAAGCCCAAGGCAAAAGCAAAGACGGCCGCCAAGCCCAAAGCAAAAGTGAAAGTTAAGGCGAAGGTAAAAGCGAAGAAGTCAAGAAGGTAATTAACCCCTGCGCCGGAAATTGAAAATCCGGCGCTCCGATTAATTTACTAGGAGAAGGAAATTAATTTTATGGAAAAACCTGTTAAAAACGAAAAGCTTAAGAATTGGATTGAGGAAGTTCGGCAATTGTGCGCTCCGGACAGCGTGTATGTGTGCGATGGTTCCAAAAAGGAATACAATACGCTGATGGCACAGATGGTCGAAAGCGGCGCGGCTATTAAACTGAAAAAGAGAAAAAACAGTTTTTTGTTCCGATCCGATCCATCGGATGTCGCTCGAGTGGAGGACCGCACGTATATCAGCACGCCGGAGCAGGCCCAAGCCGGTCCGACCAACAACTGGGTCGCGCCTGATGAATTGAAGGCAACCATGAAAGACCTTTATAAAGGTTGCATGAAGGGACGCACGATGTACGTGATTCCTTTTTCGATGGGGCCGATTGATTCACCGATTGCCAAAATCGGCATCGAAATAACCGACAGCCCGTACGTTGTCTGTAACATGCACATCATGACCCGCGTCGGGAAAAAAGTTCTCAAAAAACTCGGGAAAAAAGGCGAGTTCATCCCCTGCCTGCATTCCATCGGCGCTCCGCTGGAGCCCGGACAAAAGGACGTTTCCTGGCCATGCGCGCCCATCGAGAAAAAGTACATCAGCCATTTTACGGATGAAAATTTAATATGGTCTTACGGTTCCGGTTACGGCGGGAACGCCCTTCTGGGCAAAAAATGCCTGGCTTTGCGTATTGCCTCGGCGATGGCCAAGCGTGAAGGGTGGATGGCCGAGCACATGCTGATTTTGCGCCTGACCAGCCCTGAAGGCAAACAATATCACATTGCCGCGGCTTTCCCTTCCGCGTGCGGTAAAACAAACCTGGCCATGTTGCGGCCGACCATTGAAGGCTGGAAATGCGAGTGTGTCGGTGACGACATTGCCTGGATGAAAATAAGACCGGACGGACGTCTGCACGCGATCAATCCCGAAGCGGGATTTTTCGGCGTGGCGCCGGGAACATCTTATGATTCCAATCCCATGGCGATGGATACCATTAAGAAAAACGCCATTTTTACCAACTGCGCCTTAACCGACAAGGGCGATGTCTGGTGGGAAGGCATGGACGGAAAACCGCCCAGGCACGCCATCGACTGGAAAGGCCGTGACTGGCCTAATGAAAATAAGGAAGTGGCTGCCCATGCCAACGCGCGTTTCACCGTACCAGCTTCCCAGTGTCCGGTTATCTGCGAGGATTGGGAAAAACCCGAAGGCGTGCCTATTGATATTTTTGTTTTCGGCGGAAGACGTGCCGGCCTGGTTCCTCTGGTTTACGAAGCCTATAATTTTAATCATGGCGTTTTTATGGGAGCTTCGGCTTCGTCTGAAACGACTACCGCCAATATCGGCGCGGTGGGGAATTTAAGGCGCGATCCATTCGCGATGCAGCCATTCTGCGGTTATAACATGGGCGACTATTTCCGGCATTGGCTGGATATGGGCGATAGACTCGGCGATAAAGCTCCCCGCGTCTTCTATGTGAACTGGTTCAGAAAAACATCCGATGGCCGCTGGCTCTGGCCCGGTTTCGGAGAAAACAGCCGCGTGTTGAAATGGATGTGCGAGCGCGTGGACGGGAAAGCCGAAGCTGTTCAAACACCCATTGGTTTACTGCCGAAACTCGGCAGCCTGGATCTGAAAGGGCTTAAAATTGACGAACGGGATATTCACGAATTGCTCAAGATTGATATGGATGCCTGGAAGGCGGAAATTCCCGATATCGAAAAGCACTTCGCCCAGTTCGGCGACCGTCTGCCGGACGAGCTTAAAAAACAATTGAAAGCTCTGCAGGAGCGTCTGGGATAATATTAAAAATAACCTGAATAAGAGAGTCGTTCAGGTTTTCAGATTATTCATTAACGGCATCAGCCGGGAAAGGAGGAGAAGACAGTAATGGTTTTCCCCTCCTTTCTTTTCGCTTAAATTTTTCTTCCCGGCACGCTCATGGAGG
>JASEHT010000199.1 GCA_030018675.1 Smithella sp. | reverse complement strand
GGAAGAAGCTATTGCCAACTATGGCTGTCCTGAAATTTTCAACACGGATCAAGGCAGTCAGTTCACGGCGGACATCTTTACCGGCACGCTCCAGGCAAACAATATTGCCATCAGCATGGATGGTAAAGGCCGCTGGATGGACAACGTTTTTATCGAGCGGCTCTGGAAAAGTGTGAAGTATGAGGATGTCTATCTCAAAGCTTACGGTTCGATGACGGAAACAAGAAGAGGGCTTTCTCAATACTTCAAATTTTACAATGAAAAAAGATGGCATCAAAACTTTGACAGGAAGACACCAAGTATGGTTTATTGCGAATCACTGGCGCAGAAACAGGCTGCAGCATGAACATTAACCCAGAGCAGTTTTACACTTATAAATGCCTGTTCTCTGTACGAAGAACCCAGACCACCTCTGATGAATCCATTTATAGTCTACACCGTAAGCTCTTACTTTTTCCGTTCTGATAGGCGCGGCTGAATACTGTGATAAAGCGTAATTCATTAATACGGACTCCGGTTTTACATTTTTTCATGGGCTGTTGGCGGTTGAACGGTTTTAAAAGAAGCCTTCCTAAGGCGGTCGTTAATGGCTATTCCGACACCGGTTTCTTCCGTCAGGTTGGTAATGATGGCGCTGAGACCCAGCAAATCGAGTTTCTGCATTGCCGCGTATAGATTGGACGCTGCTTCAATCATGTCACCTGAAGGGCTGAGCAGTTCGACCGGTCCATCAAACAGCAGTTCGGATGGTGCAAAAAGAAGAACACCGACGTCCGGGCGTCTGGAAAACGCAGCAAGGCTATCGACCAGGCACAGCGGAGTTTTTGTCGCGTAATGGTATGGCAACATTCCAGGGCTTTCCACCGAACCTGCCTTGGCAGGTGGAACGTCTACAAGCATCAAACGGCCCACGACCTGTTCGATTTCTTTTTGCGTGATGGCGCCTGGTCGCAGAAGACGCGGTCTGGCTTCAGTGAGGGATAAAACGGTGGATTCAAGGCCAATCCGACATGCGCCGCCGTCGATCACAGCGTCGCAAACGTTCTGCAGTTGATCCATGACGTGTGTAGCCGACGTTGGGCTTGTTCGTCCGAAAAAGTTGGCGCTTGGCGCGGCGATAGGCGTTTCCGATAAACGAATGAGTTTTGCGGCAAGCGGCTGTAACGGCATGCGCACCGCAACAGTCGGGTGGCTTGCGGTTACAATATTCGGAACGATTTGTCTCTTGCGAAAAATGAGCGTCAGGGGACCGGGCCAGAACCGATTGATGAGTGGCCAGGCAACATCCGGGATATCGGCCACCAAAGGCGCAAGCTGCGCTATTTCCGCGATGTGGACAATCAAAGGATTATAAAGCGGGCGGTTTTTGGCTTTAAAGATCTTTGCAACGGCCTGAGGATTGAAAACATCCGCGCCCAGGCCATAGACGGTTTCTGTTGGAAATGCTATGATTCCACCTTTTTTGATGATGGCCGATGCACGCCTGACGGATGCGTCAAGTTGCTGCGCCGGTTGAGGGTGCTTGCTGATCCAATGGACGGCTTCCAGAAGGGAATGAAAGACAAGACGATCCGCAGGGAGCTCTGGCAGATGACGGGCACCGTGACCGGTAAGTAAATATAAACCGAAAACACCCAAAGTATCTCCGGTGTAAACATCATGGGGGTGGTCGCCTATTATAAAAGAACGAGGCAAATCAATGCCGTAACGATAGGCCGCCTCTTGTAGAAAGAAGGGATTAGGTTTTATACAGTGGCAATTTTCATTTCGTTGGTGTGGACAAATATACCATTTCCTAATCGTGACGTTTTTTTTTCTGAGCAGGTCATCTAACGCAGAATTGACACTGGCGACTTGTTGGGATGTCACTAGGCCTTTGGATATGCCGGGTTGATTGCTTACGACAAATAATACGTAATTCCTGCTTAGCCTCTGTAACGCATCAATCGTATCAGGAAAAAGTCGGATCTGGTCCGGGTGGGTAAGTATGCCTACATCTTCGATTAACGTGCCATCGCGATCCAAGAATACAGCTGGCTTAAGGTTATTCATCGGAAAGGCCAAGAAACTGCTCATAGTCATAAACGCTTCCATCTGATAAGCAGCACTCTATGATTTGGCGACCAACGGCATCCAAATCCGGGACAAGGAAGGTTTTCAGCTGTTCATGAAAGAATTGTCGGAGTTGGCACGCTCCTTCATCGTAAGCGACGGAACCAACTTCGGGCTGCATATTCACTTGCAGAAGACATGGTGGAATCATTGTGCCTTCTATACGCATACTTTTGAGCGCGTAACCGAGCAGCAGTGAGCGCGCCGGAATCAATTGATCCGACAGAAAGCGGGCGTGTCCGCGTCGCGCCAGATAGTCGCGTGCCAGCCACTGGGGCACGAAACCGGTTTCCCAGGCACCGACATACTGATTGGGAATGAGAATATAACGGGTGCGGGGCGTTTGCTGGAACTGCCTTAATAAAAGATTAGCTTGGTCAACGCGGCGTCCGGTGGCGAAAGGCCAGTAACTGCCGACTCCCTCGCTTTCGAGTTCGCCGCCGCCGACGATACTGGGGTTGGAGTATCCGCGCGGAGCAACAAGGCGCCACAACCAAGCGAGCGCGGGCGGAAGGATATGGAGAAGCCCAAGAATTCCATAGGAGGGCTGATTCGCCGTGCATGGCGGCGTACGCACGCCGAAGGATCGAATATCCACGGCGACCTTGCCAGAAACCACGTTGGGGACGATGTTGCGAGGGATGATCACGCGTGGATTGGGGCAGGGCTTGCCCGGTTCGTCTGCAATGTGTTCCCAGATGAGCGCTGTGCTTCCTGTCGCCGCGTCGATGTTGAGAAAAAGCAGTGATCGGCCAGGGTGTATGGACAGTCTTTCTATGTCGTGGTCGGTCCCATATGAGGTGATGTGGTTCACGCGGACAAACCAGCCATCTTCCGCATCCATCAGAAACAATTTGCCGTTGGTATCCTGAAAATCAGGGTGGCACAATCCCATGTCATCACAGACGGGATGCAGATCGCAGGTGCGCTGGATTTCAATATAGCGCTCTTCATTTGTGACGATATTTTTACCAACAAGAAGGCGTCCGTCCGGGAGTCGATGCGGCTGCTGAAGCAGCTCACTCTTACCGCCTCCGCTTGCCCCTTCGTGCATGAAGGTGACGATGTTGTCATAGGGGGTGACCACCTGGACGGCCGAGCAGTGCGCGGTCACCCAGCCCTGATGGGCGCCGATGTTGATCAACGCGCCGTAAACGCCTTTTTTCGCGCTGGGGCCGGGGTAGAGGTTATAGGAAAATATTTCATGAATGCCAATGCGGTTATGGACGACGACCTGCTTGCCGCCGAAATGTGTGTGACGAAATGGAGGCGCCACATAAAGAATGGTTGTCGGTTTTATCGGCGCTTCCAGATTTTTTAAATCGATGACGCCTTGCAGCAAACCCAGGCCGAAGGCAAAGAAACCGGCGTTGGCCGGGCAGACGGCCAGGGCAAAGCCGCCCGTTCCCGGCTGGCCCATTTCAAAAATGAAAGCGGCCAAAGGCTGAGAAGCCAGCCAGTCAAACGTTTCACGGCGTAAATTATCGAAGGAAAAGTCGAACTGTTCCTTGAAAAGGGGTTTGTCTGAAGGGAGTTTGTCGGCGATGAACATGCAATCCGGGTCCCTTCGCCTCATGTACGGTTCTGTATAATTCGCGCTAATTCCGTTTTTTACGCGCACAACATTTGCTTCCACGATGGTCCGTCCGCTCGGCAGAGTGTAGGAGACCTGCCATTCATGATTCTGCTGTGTTCCACAAGCAAGCTTTTCTAAATCGGTAATGGTGTCAGCAATGATTAATGATGGTGCTGTGTCAAAAATGGCTACGACTTCATCCGGCAAGGTTACTTTTTCTATCATTTTATTCTCCTTTTCATTCATAAAAAAAGGCTAGCAACCGTTATTTAAACGGTTGCTAGCCTTACTTTTCTTGCGCGTTCCCAATGGGGAACTCGTTAAAACTATCGGACTATGACTCGTTAATCCTTTCATCAAGAGTTTTTTACAAAAACGTTGACGAACTGATTACGTCTTTTATATTCATTTTATGCTGATTTGTCAAGGCCAATTCCAACAGACCCATTCAAGCGGACAGGTTGATTGACAAAGGCTCGGGAACAAATATGCAACCATTAACAGGGGACTTTGCGCACTTATTATGACACCTGTTGGTTATACGTCTGCTTTTCAAAGGCCGCCAGCGCCGCCGGGAAGGGGGCGAGGCTTCGTTTTAAAACGCCTTGCAAAAACGAGATCGCCACGCCGTAGTTGGTGACGGGAACACCTGCTTCCCGGGCTTTACGTAGGCGGGTCAGCATTTCGCGCCGGTTCATCATGCAGCCTCCGCAGTGAAAGATAAGTTTATAATTTTTCAAATTCTCGGGATAGTCGCGGCCGCAGGCGGTGTCGATCTGCAAATCACCGCCCACATACTGGCGAAGCCAGCGGGGAATCTTGACACGGCCGATATCGTCTTCGAGCGCGTGGTGCTGATCGCCGAGGCC
>JASEHT010000198.1 GCA_030018675.1 Smithella sp. | reverse complement strand
TTCCATTTTTCAGGCGGATTCTCATGTAGGCGACTTGGATATTGTGATCATCCATCAATAAGAAAAATGGCGAGCCGGGTTTCGATACGGCACGAAAAGCCTTGAGGTATTCATCATTTGTTTCGTATTGATCCGGCAAGCCTCGATACGCAACGTCTCCCCGCTCATAGTTCACGGCATCAAAAGAGATATTGGTTGCAGGTAAAATGTGTTGTTTCACCATATATTCTATGAACTCACGGTTTGGCTCGTTCGTCATAAAAGAAATATTCCCCGGTATTTCCGAAGAATAGTAATCAATTTTCTTGAGATCAATTCCTGTATACCACGACTGCATGAATTCTTCTCTTCTGGATACCGGCATAAAATCCAGAAAGTAGCTCTCACCTTCAACGCGGAGCATATCCATGTAGAGCCTCAGCGCCAGCTGGTGGCCGGCCGTGCCGTACACATCAAACCCGGCAACCAGCGCGTAATAGATGCGTTCCAGCAGTGGATAGTCCACCACCCACATTGTTTTCGGCAGATTTCCCAGCACCCCTTTGTGCACGGACGCACTGTCAAAATGGCGATAGACCGTAAGTAAGGGCGTGTCCGAGGCATTGTTTCCCCTCCAGAGGGATTCATAGCCAAGACCTGAGTAGTTATGCGACATGTAATAATCCTGCCGGGCTTTATAAAACTCAACAGCCGCCTTTTTATATTCATCGGTCAGCGCGTTAAAGACGCGCATGTCGCTGCCGACTTCAATCGGCATGCGCAGGTTATCGCTGTTCTGTTTCAGAAAGGCCGGGTACGCCACGCTCAGATCGTAATCCGGATCAACGAACATGACCCAGAAATGATCATTGAGCACATTGAGGGCAATCTGACCTTTGCAGACCGGACCGTGAATGAAAGTCATGATAATATAATGTACGTTGTCCAACAGGAACTGATAGCGCGAACGCGGGGGAATCTGTTCAAACGCGACAAAAGGATTGGCGCTCATTTTCGCGTCGTACCCTACGGTATGCGGACGCTGCAGCCACTCCGGCTGGATAAAAAGCTCCTCGATTCGACGCATTTTGGCGTCATCAAGCTCGAATACCATATGGGTTTTTTCGACGATCGTGGAGTGGATCTTGCGAAAACGATAGTATATCCGCGGAACGCCGGGATCATCATAAGGGCGCACGGTGGCGACCAGATCAGCAGGCTCGCCGGGCGGAGTCTTCGAACGGAACAACTCATAATATTCATTCGTCTGCGTGCCGAATTTAATATGCGCCAGAAACAGATGCTCATAGAGATAGCGCGCGGTCATGGCGTGCTTGGCGTCGTCCAGGTTAAGAAATGTTTCCCACTGTTTTATGGCATAAGCATCGTCTGCTTTCGGTGTGATCAGGATCTTCTGCTGGACTTCATCAGGCCCCTTCGCGCCCTGCACCAGCCAGCCCGCAATGATAGCGAATTCTTCGGGCTTGAGCGCGGGAAATCCGAAAGGCATGCCGTTGTTCGGGTGTTTTTCCAGATACCCTCCGAGTTCGTCAGTGTTTTCGGAACAGGTCAGATCGTTGGCTTCAGAGCGGTACTCCCCGACGCTTTTCGGATTATTCATCTTGTGTGAAAGAATCTCCAGCATGATGGAATCGTTCAGCTCGCCAGACGCCTTGCTTTCGGTCACGCTGAAAAATTCTTTATTGCGCCACTCTCCGGTTGATTGGGCGTCCGTGAAAAGACGCGTCGGATCCATGGATCTCAGCCGTGAGCCATTGTACACAGCCCTTTTCGTCGCGCCGCGATCCGCGCCCTCAAAAGAGTCGAGCTTAAGCTGGCAGGGAGAATTGTAACACGAATGGCATACCGCACAGCGTTTGTCTAAAATCGGTTTTACCTCACTGAGGTAATCAATATTTCTTGTCGGAATCTGGAAAACTACCGGCGGCAGTGCTTTCGTCGCACAGGCGATAAAGAGGCCGATTGCTAAAATAAGCGCTATCCTGTATTTCATGGTCTAATCTTCCTAAGTAAGTTAGTAAGCCTGCACCCTACTTTTGCTCTATTAATCTTTTCCGGGCAGCGTTGTCTTAGACACAAGAGTCCGGATCGATGTAAAACATCTTTCCGGACCCTTCATCCGATGAAACGATATTGCTACTCCACGACGATTTCAAATAGAACTCTCATGTTTGACTTTGCCGCTTTTGAGTATAGCTCTTTAGGCGCCGCTTCATAACTGGCCGGATCTGACTCGCCATAGCCGATCTTGGTAAGTCTGTTCGAGGAAATGAGGCCTTCTTCAATGAGGTAATCCTTAACGGCTTTGGCCCTTCTTTCGCTTAACTTCTGGTTGTACTCTTCAGTGCCCGAAGCAGAGGTATATCCCGCAATGCGGACATGAGCTCTGGGGTTATCTTTCAGAACCTGAATGTTCCTTTTCAGGATCGTACGCGCTTCTGGTTTAAGGGTTGATTTGTCAAAATCAAAATGTATGTCCTCAAACGCAAGAACAATAATCTTCGGTTGGGCCGCGGCAACCCGAACCTTTTCCACTACCCTGGGTTCGGCGGCAAGGATGACGACCTTTTCTTCCTTTGCAACAGAACTTTTCCACGCACATCCATCATCAGTCAACATATGGGCACACCCAATCATCAAATTGATGGAGAACACGGCCATTACGAACATGAACACTTTCTTTGCTGTTATTGCTTTCATCTTTAAACCTCCTGCTCGTTTTTTTGTTTGTAAAGCTTTAACACTTGCTAAAGAAATCATTTTTTTCTAATTTCTTCCTCTTTTATGATCTCGCTGTTGCTGCTTCTGTGGCGGATGAACATTTCGAGACGGTTGTTGTGATCGCTTTCGATCATACCTCGAATCCCGGACGCCCCAATTATTTTGTTTCTGCCAGTGCTTATTTCTTTCCCATGTTCTCCAGTTTTGCTGAACTTGTTGGTGGGGAACTCTTTGTTGCTGCCATTCACGCCCGCGCCAACGATTCTCCCTGTAGTCGTTCCTCCAACCGGAGGGTACGCTTCGGTGAAAAGATGGACGTCCCCTATAGTGGCGCCAACCAGCATCATAGCTCCGCGAGCGGTACCATTGTCCTTCCCACGGACGCCACCACCAGCCGCCGTAGAAAAAAATGTTCGCGAACACATCAGGGACAACGTAAACATTCGTCTGAGGGATTACAACCAGTTGGGGCGGCCCCGGGAAGAAGATGGGCGGCAGAGAAATACCAATATTTACACGCACCTGTGCCATCGCCGGCGCAGACAATACAATGATCGACGCCAAAAACAATGCTCCAATAATTAACTTCTTCATTTTGTTGTCTCCTCTACATATTAATATTTTGTCTATTCTTGCTCTGTCTGCTTTCCGCAACCAGATGCACAATGCCGTCCACTGGCGCAACGCCTTCTTCATAAATATTTAAGGGCAGCGTCTCCTTTTTCTAATCATATCTCTTTTCACGACCTCCTGCCTTATGGAGCCGGCACGGTAATCGTTGCATACGTACCCACCGTCGCAGCGGCACCGTTGGAAAGCAGTCTGCCCTCCACGAGCGTTGGCTCCGCAATTGTACCGCCAAGCACCGAAACGGCCGCTGAATTCGCCACGACGGTTCCTGCTGCTTGTCTCATTATTCATTGTTTCCCTCCAAAAATACTTTCCGCAGCATTCGTTAATTCATAGTCTTCTCCCCTAAAATCATGAGGAACTCGCCTGGAGATTAATGTTGAAAAGTATCATTACAGAGATATGAGCAAGTATCCTGCCAAGAAACGAAGAAGAACCGTGATTATGGATTAGGACATTAATAACGGTTGGTTAGAGTCCTATAAGCCAACAAGTCCGAAGCGGGCAACGTTTCGCTTGCCCTCAGGATTTGGCGGAGCCTCAGCATATTGAGGGGCACTAATGAGACCCAAGCTTCAGAAACAAATAAACTAAATACCCTGAAGGGCACCATGGGGTCACTATAGGTGCACTGAAGCTTGTTGGACGAATTATCCCGCGTTAGCGGAGAGATATCGAAGATATCCGTGGTATCTCCGAAGCGCAGCGACGTGGGATTTGACACTCGCTAAATTAACGATTACTGATGAAAATATCCGTAAAAAGAAGAGCCCCGCAATAAGCTACGGGGCTCTTTATTGGTGTTAAGTTATCCGAAACGGAAAATTTACCTCTCGATTATATAATCGACGACCGCTTCTACGCGACGGTTCTGAGCACGACCTTCTCTGGTATCGTTTGAAGCAACTGGTTGTTTCTCACCAAAACCAATCGCCTTGATACGATTTGCATTAATACCGTTTTTCTCAACCATGTAATTCTTTACAGCGTCAGCTCTTTCCTGGGAAAGTGTTTCATTGTAAGCATCAGAACCAATGCTGTCGGTATGTCCTTCGACGACGACGTTAAGCTCGGGATAATCTTTCATCACCTGAGACAGATCATCGATGTCATTGCTGTAACCGTCCTTAATGGTTGATTTATCAAAAGCAAATTTGACATCCAGCGTCTGTCTGCCTTTTTCAATAATGACAGGCTTGGGCTTGGGCGGCGGCGGAG
>JASEHT010000197.1 GCA_030018675.1 Smithella sp. | reverse complement strand
GGCTGATGTGCTGAAGGCTGCGATCAGCCCCAGTGACAGTAAAACTAACCAAAATCTCTTCATTCTTTCCTCCTTTAGAAAAAAATAAAGTTAACAAATTACGCTTTCAGGAAAACGGGTATCTTCCAAAAAAGCAACGTCCGCTTCAGCGCATTTTGCAGTGGACAAACCTCTCCGTCGACTGCGGGTCAAAATACACTTTGCGACACCTAACACCTAACACTATGTTCTGTCAAGAAAAATGTGTTTTAATTGATGTTGTGTAAATATTAATGAATGCTTTCATATATAAATATGTTTCGTTCATAATGTCATTTTATAATTTATAATGACCAATTATTTATTCCTTTTTTGCCCGGATGCTATTGCGTAATCAGTCCGGCAAATGGGGGAAATGAGTTTTTTAAAAAGTCTGTAAATTTCTGTAAATCAGGGCGGCATTATTTTAAATATTGCTTGACATCAAATAAATCTTAAGGTAGGGAAAGCTCAAGTCAGGTATGACTTGCGGTCAAGTTGTGGCCTCTGATCCAAAAATACCATTAATAACAAGTATTTATCAATCTTGTTTTTTGCCGGTATCAAGGTGTTGAAAAGTTCAAAAATCATAAAAAATTTTAGGGAGGAATATTTAAGATGGCGGATGCAAAAGTTCAATTAAAAGAAATCTATCCGATTCCGGAAAAGGCGAAAGCGAAAGCCTGGATAAGCGGAAGGGAAGCTTACGACAAGCTTTGGAAGCGTTCAGTGGAAGAGCCTGAGAAATTCTGGGCTGAAATCGCCGAACAGCAGGTAACTTGGTTCAAGAAATGGGACAAGGTTATGGATTACAATTTTAATATCAAGAAAGGTCCCATCTATGTGAAGTTCTTTGATGGCGGCAAGCTCAACATTTCTTACAACTGTCTGGACAGACATCTCGAAAAACGCGGCAATCAGGTTGCCATTCAGTGGGAAGGCAACGAGCCGGGCGAAGATAAAGCCATCACCTACAAGCAGTTGCATGAAGAAGTTTGCAAATTTGCCAATGTCCTGAAAGCGCAGGGCGTCAAGAAGGGCGATGTCGTCTGTCTGTATATGCCGATGGTTCCCGAGCTGGCGATTGCCACGCTGGCCTGCTCCCGCATCGGAGCCATTCACTGCATCGTATTCGGCGGCTTCAGCGCCGAAGCGCTCAGAGACAGAATCGTTGACGGTGGTGCCAAAGTGCTGGTCGTTTGCGACGGCACGTTCCGCGGCAACAAGGCGGTTCCCCAGAAAGCCATTGCTGATGAAGCACTGCCCTCCTGCCCCAGCATTACATCCGTTATCGTAGTGAACAGAGTTGGCGACAAAATTAAATGTGAAATGACTGCCGGCCGCGACAAATGGTATCATGAGGAAATGGCCAAAGTTGACGCCAATTGCAAACCGGAAGAAATGGATTCCGAAGATCCGCTGTTCATCCTCTACACCTCCGGCTCCACGGGAAAACCCAAAGGCGTTATGCACACCACGGGTGGTTATCTGGTTTACACCTCCTACACCCACAAGATGGTCTTCGATTATCATGACGGCGACATCTATTGGTGCACCGCCGACCTGGGCTGGGTCACGGGTCACAGCTATATTGTTTACGGACCTCTCTGCAACGGCGCGACATCCGTTATGTTTGAAGGCGTTCCCAACTATCCGACCTACAGCCGTTTCTGGCAGGTAGTCGAAAAATACAAAGTCAACATTTTCTATACCGCTCCGACCGCTATCCGCGCCATTGCCAAGGAAGGTGATGAATTCGTGAAGAAATGCGACATCTCCTCGATCCAGACACTCGGCACGGTCGGCGAACCGATCAACCCCGAGGCCTGGAACTGGTACTATAACGTCATCGGCCGCGGCGAAGTTCCGATCGTGGATACCTGGTGGCAGACTGAAACCGGCGGAATTTTGATTACCCCGCTGCCCGGCGCAATTGAAATCAAACCCGGTATGGCTACACTGCCGTTCTTCGGCGTACAGCCGGTTCTGGTTGATGATGAAGGCAAGGAATTCACTGACACGGTCGCCTCGGGCGCATTGTGCATTAAAGTTCCCTGGCCCGGCATCATGAGGGGCGTTTACGGCGATCCCAAGCGCTTCCAGGAAACCTACTTTGAACAGTTCCCCGGCTACTATGTGACCGGTGACGGCTGCCGCCGTGACAAAGATGGTTACTATCAGATTACCGGACGTATTGACGACGTTATCAATGTATCCGGTCACCGTATGGGCACTGCTGAAGTCGAAAGCGCTCTGGTTGCTCACAAGTCAGTCGCGGAAGCCGCCGTTGTCGGCATGCCCCACGACATTAAAGGCCAGGGCATTTACGCTTACGTTACCCTGAAAACCGGCGTGGAGAAATCCGATGCTCTGAAGAAAGAATTGATCGCTCATGTGCGCACGGTCATCGGACCGATTGCGACACCCGATAAGATTCAATGGGCGGATAGTCTTCCCAAAACACGCAGCGGCAAGATCATGAGAAGAATTCTGAAGAAAGTCGCCGCCAATGACGTGGGCAATCTGGGAGATACCAGCACGCTGGCAGATCCATCCGTTGTTGACGACATCGTCAAAAACAGGCAGTAAAATGAAAGTCCGGTTTTCTGAAATCAGAGAACCGGACTTTTTTATGAAACAATAAAAATTAAAATGCGCGTTTTTCCCAAAAAGAATCACGCGCAGAAGAAGGAGGTTGGACAAGTGAACATTATCGCATGCGTAAAACAGGTACCGGATACCGAAGCCCAGATCAAAGTCAAAGCTGACGGATCAGGGATCGATGACTCCCAGATCAAATGGGTCATGAATCCTTATGACGAGTACGGTGTGGAAGAAGCTCTGAAACTGAAAGAGAAAAACGGCGGGGACGTAACCATTGTCTCCGTGGGACCGGCAAGAGCGATGGAAACCATCAGAACCGCTCTGGCGATGGGTGCGGATAAAGGCATCCATATCAGTGATCCCGCTCTGGATAATGCCGATGCTTTTGTCACGGCGTCAGCTCTGGCCGCGGCTATTAAAGGGCTGCCCCATGACATTATTTTCTGCGGACAGCGCGCCATTGACGATGACTCCGGTCAGGTCGGCGCCATGCTGGCCGAGCTTCTGGGAATTCCTCAGTTGACTCTGGTCACCAAACTGGATTACGCCGGTTCTTCCGTGAAAGTAATCAAACCGATCGAAGGAGCACAGCTCTCAGTAGAAACCAGCTTACCCTGCGTGGTAACGGCGCAAAAAGGTCTCAACGAACCCCGCTACGCGTCGCTTCCCGGCATTATGAAAGCCAAGAAGAAACCGGTCGATGTGAAAAACGCGGCGGCTTTGGGAATCGCAACGGATGTGAAAGCCAAAGTAGCCAAAGTTGTTCCGCCACCAGCCCGTGCAGCCGGCAAGATCATTTGCGGCGATGATGCGGCTCAGAAAGCGGCGGAATTGGCCCGGTGTCTCAGGGAAGAAGCTAAAGCAATTTAATTTTAAGCGGAGGAAATGAAAAATGGCAAAAGGTATATTTGTAATTGCAGAACAGAGAGACGGCGCCCTGCGTAAAGTAAGCTTTGAGCTTGCGTCCGCGGCCAGAAAACTGGCGGATCAGACAAGCGATGAAGTCAGCGCCATTCTGCTCGGTTCAGGCGTAGAAAGTTTGGCTGCCGAATTAGGTAAGTTCGGTGTTGATAAAGTTTTTGTCGGCGACAACGCGGCTTTGGAACCATACGTTACCGAAGCGCACGCTGAGGTCGTTGCCAAAATATTAAAGGATAATGATGCGGCAAT
This sequence comes from Smithella sp., assembly GCA_030018675.1. Taxonomy (GTDB): domain Bacteria; phylum Desulfobacterota; class Syntrophia; order Syntrophales; family Smithellaceae; genus Smithella. The sequence continues at coordinate 787 of JASEHT010000197.1, read as the reverse complement.
CGCATTGTTTGGCGCTTCCGTTCAGGGCAAGGATCTTTCCGCCCGCGTGGCCGCTAAACTGGCCGGTGGTCTGGCTACGGACTGCACGGATGTGAAAATTGACGGAGGCAATCTTATTGCTGTTCGTCCCATGTACGCCGGCAAGTGCTTCGGCGAAATCGCCTTCAACTCCACTCCGGCAATGGCATCGCTGCGCCCCAATGTATTCGCGGCAGTGGAAAACGCCAAAGCGGCTGCTGTGACCAAGGTTGATGTGGCTGTTGATGCCCAGAAGAGCAAGGTTCTGGAAGTGCAGAAAGACACCAGCGGCAAGGTTGACTTGACTGAAGCCAATGTTATTGTTTCCGGTGGACGCGGTATGAAGGGTCCGGATGAATACAAGATTCTGGAAGAACTGGCTGACGTGCTCAAAGGCACGGTAGGTGCTTCCCGCGCTGCTGTTGACGCTGGCTGGAGACCCCAGAAAGACCAGGTCGGACAGACCGGAAAAGTTGTTTCTCCGAATCTGTATGTTGCCTGCGGAATTTCCGGTGCGATTCAGCATCTGGCGGGCATGAGTTCATCCAAGTGCATCGTCGCTATCAATAAGGATGCTGAAGCTCCCATCTTTGCAAAAGCCGATTTTGGTGTTGTGGATGATCTGTTTAAGGTTGTTCCCGAATTAACCGCCGCCTGCAAGAAACTGCTGGCGTAGTTTTTAAATCCGGATAAAGTTACGTTTGTGACGGCAGCCAAGGCTGCCGTCACAAACGAATGAAAAGTCGCAGAAATAATTCTAAAGACTTTT
>JASEHT010000196.1 GCA_030018675.1 Smithella sp. | reverse complement strand
GACCAAATTTTAAATCAGGAGGAAAGTTTAATGCTAAATATTTTAAAGAAAACAGTATTGGCCGTTGTCGCCCTGGCGATGATGAGCGGGATGTCGTTCGCGAGTTCTTCGGTTGTCATCAAGGGTTCAACAACCGTGTTGCCCATCGTTCAGGCCGCCGTTGAAGCCTACATGAAGGCGAATCCGGGTGTTCAGATGTCGGTGTCCGGCGGCGGTTCCGGCGAAGGCATCAAGGCGATTGTCGATAAGACAACGCATATTGCCATGTCGTCCCGGTCTATTAAAAAGGAAGAGACTGCCCTCGCAAAATCCAGGGGCAGTAATCCTATGGAACACGTAGTTGCCATTGATGCCTTAATCCCGATTGTGCACCCCAGAAACAAGGTATCGGGTTTATCTATCGATCAGTTGAGCCAGATTTATCAGGGCAAGATAACCAACTGGAAAGAAGTCGGTGGAGAGGATTTAAAGATAGTGGTTATTTCCCGCGATACGTCTTCGGGAACATTTGAATCCTGGGACCACTTTGTCATGAAAAAAACCAAAGTCACTCCCCGCGCTCAAATGCTGGCTTCCAGCGGCGCGGTGGCGACGGCTATTGCGAAAAACCGGTATGCCATAGCTTATGTAGGAATCGGTTATCTGAATAAGAACGTGAAAGCTCTTTCGGTTAATGGTGTCACAGGATGTGCCGATACCGCTCTGTCCAAGGAATATCCTCTGTCCCGCGAACTTTATATGTACACGAACGGCGAGCCCACGGGCGAGGCGGCTAAATTCCTTACGTTCTTAAAATCGAAACAGGGACAAAAAATCGTGGCCAAAGTCGGTTATGTTCCGACCATGTCTTTGAAATAGAAGATAAATTCATCTGGGGAGATGGTTTTGCCGCGGTAAATATGAAAAACCGCAGCAAAGCCGTTTCCTATAAACTTGAAAAAAGGCAACACAAATGTGTATATTAACCGCAATTCTATTTTTATCATGAAAGCGGATAAAAGATGACTCGTCATATAAAAGAAATAATCATTAAATACGTTTTTTTTAGTTTTGCGCTTGTGTCGATCGTCGTGCTGGGCATGATTGTTTTTTCTCTCTTCAGAGAAGGCGTTCCCATATTCAAGGTCGTGTCTCTGAAGGATTTTTTATTCGGCACGGAGTGGTATCCCACTTTCGATCCTCCTCTTTTCGGTATTTTCACGCTGATCGTCGGTTCTTTGATCGTGACCATTTTTGCCACTTTGCTGGCGGTGCCCTTGGGGGTTATGACGGCCATTTATATTTCCGAGATCGCGCCAAGGGCGATCAAGGAAATTCTCAAATCAATCATAGAAATGCTCGCCGGTTTGCCTTCGGTCGTGTTAGGATTTTTCGGCATGGTTGTGGTCGCGCCCTGGCTGCAAAACACCTTTGATCTTCCGACAGGCCTAAATATTGTTAACGCCTCGATGATTCTGGCGCTGATGGCTGTGCCGACAATATCCAGCATTTCCGAGGATGCGCTTTATGCTGTGCCCCACGAGTTCAAGGAAGCATCCTACGCCCTGGGCGCAACCCGGTTCGAAACCATTGCCAAAGTCATCGTGCCGGCCGCACTTTCCGGAATAACGACGGCGGTGATGCTGGGCATGGCGCGGGCGATCGGAGAAACCATGGTGGTTTTGATGGTGGCGGGAGGAGCCGCGGCTATTCCCGAAAGCATTTTCGATTCGGTGCGGCCCATGCCGGCGAGTATCGCGGCGGAAATGGGGGAAACACCGTACCGCAGCGCCCATTATCACGCTCTTTTTGCCACCGGGATGGTTCTGTTTTTCCTGACATTGGCATTTAATTTAATCGCCGATTATGTTTCTCATAAGTTCAAGCAAACCGGATCGGCCACACCTTAAGAAAGAAAAAGATATGTTGCAAGCTGAAAATAAAATGATGAGATGGCGCTACCTGAAACAATCCGCGTTTTTTGCTTTGGTGCGGGCTTCAGCTTTGATTATTACGCTCACCCTGGGCGGAATCATCCTTTACATTCTTATGCATGGATATTCCGTTATCAGCTGGGAATTTATCACCAAGCCGCCCACGGATTCCATGACGCAAGGCGGCATCATGCCGGCCATTCTGGGGACGATTTATCTGACGCTCGGCGCGATTGCAATCGGCCTGCCGCTGGGCGTTGCTTCGGCCATCTATCTGACGGAATATGCCATTCAGGGCAGGATGATCCGGTTGATCAGGGTTGGCATTAATTGTCTGGCCGGCGTGCCTTCCGTTGTTTTCGGATTGTTCGGTCTGGCTTTTTTTGTCATTATATTCAAGTTCGGGTCCAGCATTCTGGCCGGATCATTAACACTGGGATTCTTAATTTTGCCCACAATCATAGGAGCCTCGGAGGAAGCGTTAAAGTCGGTGCCGCAGACATTTCGCGAGGCTTCGCTGGCGCTGGGAGTATCCAAGTGGCAGACCACTTATCGGATTGTGCTGCCTAATGCCCTGCCGGGTATCTTGACCGGTTCCATTCTCGGCATCGGGCGCGCCGCCGGTGAAACCGCGCCAATCATGTTTACGGCGGCGGCGTTTTTTACCTCCAAACTGCCGTCTTCGATATTCGACGAAGTCATGGCTCTCCCCTATCATATTTATGTTTTGGCGACGGCCGGAACCAATATTGAAGCCACCCGTCCCATTCAATATGGAACCGTTTTGGTTCTGGTGGCCGTTGTTTTAGGCATTAATTTAGTAGCTATATTAATTCGCGGTTATATGAGAAGAAATAAAAGGTGGTAGAAATGGATTCAAACATCATCATCAAACTGAATAATGTTAATTTTTATTACGGGAATAATCGCGCGCTAACCGACATCTCGATGACATTCCGAAAAAATAAAGTCACGGCTTTAATCGGACCGTCCGGCTGCGGCAAATCCACCCTTTTGAGACTTTTGAACCGGATGAATGATCTGATTGACGGCACAAGAGTGGAGGGGGAAATTCTTTTTGAAGAGAAAAATATATACGATCCTGAGATCGATCCCGTGGAAATCAGAAAAAAAGTAGGCATGGTCTTTCAGAAGCCCAACCCGTTTCCCAAGACCATTTATAATAATATTGCTTACGGGCCGAAACTCGCCTCGAATAATACCGGGGATATCAACACCCTGGTCGAGCAAAGCCTGAAACAGGCGGTTTTATGGGACGAGGTGAAAGATATATTGAATCAGTCGGCGATGAAGCTTTCCGGGGGGCAGCAGCAGCGTCTCTGCATTGCCCGCGCACTGGCGATGAAGCCGGATATTCTACTGATGGATGAGCCGACATCCGCGCTCGATCCGATTTCCACGGCGAAAATTGAAGAGTTGATTGAAGAACTGAAAAAAAATTATACCATCATTATTGTCACGCACAATATGCAGCAGGCGGCCAGAATATCCGATGAAACGGCTTTCTTTTACCTGGGGAATCTGGTCGAATATAACAAAACGGAGAAAATATTTACCAATCCGGACGTGAAGCATACTGAAGATTATATAACCGGAAGGTTCGGCTGATATCGGACTAAGGGAGGGATTATGGAAGAAAGACGGCATACGAGTTCACACTATGAAATGGAATTGCAGGAAATAAAAAACGGACTCATTTATCTTGGTGCACTGACGGAAAAAGCTATTCAAGCGGCCATGCAATCCCTGACGGAGAGAAACACGGAACTGGCTCAACACGTCATCAACAATGACGATGAAATTGATAAGCTGGATACCGATATGGAAGAAAGGTGTGTCAAACTGCTGGCCTTGCGTCAACCCGCGGCGATAGATTTGAGATTTATCACGACCGCCGTAAAAATTACCGGCCATCTGGAAAGAATCGGTGATATGGCCGTGAACATAGCCGAGAAAGCAATTCTGTTGAATAAAGAACCCAAGCTTAAACCCTATATCGATTTGCCGCGCATGTCCGGTCTTGTCGAAGCGATGATCAGAAACGCTCTGGACTCCATGATCAAGGGTGATTTGCAGGCCGCCGAGAAAGTCAGAGAAACGGAACAGGTAGTTGATGATCTCAATGAACAGATTTTCCGGGAACTGCTGACTTTCATGATGGAGGATTCCAAGTCCATCCACCGGGCGTTGCTAATCATGCATGTTTCCAAAAACCTGGAACGCATTGCCGATCACGCCAAGGGTATCGCGGATATGGTCACCTACATGGTGACCGGGAAGAGCGTACGGCATAAATCGGACGATGTGAAAAAATAGGAGCGGACGTGAAAGGGAAACTGTTTTTTAAAATATTGCTTTCTTATCTGGCGATTATTTTCCTGTCGTTTGTTATTCTCAATTCATTTATCAAGGACGAACTCCGCAATGTCATGACCGGGAAAATCGAACGTGAGCTTCTGGCTTATGCGCGCCTGATTGATCTGAAATCACCTCTGAAGATATCTGAACAGTTGAATCAGCTTGCTCAAATTTCAAAATCACGCGTAACGCTCATTGACGCCGGAGGTATTGTGCTGGCCGATTCACTTCTGGATGTCCGGGGATTGGAAAATCACTTGAACCGTCCTGAATTGCAGGAGGCGAGGCTTCGCGGCGAAGGCAAGGCGGCGCGCTTCAGCGTGTC
>JASEHT010000195.1 GCA_030018675.1 Smithella sp. | reverse complement strand
ATCGGCAAAGCTCTCGGCGCGAATGCGGCCTTTCTCGCCGGTTTCAGTGACTGTGGCACTGTGAAAGCCCTTGGCCGGCGTTTCGCGTGGTGAGTTTTCAGACAACGAATTAGGCTCATACGCAACACGGCCTGCCGGTTGCGCCATCTGCATGTGTCCGTCGCGTTGATGATTGCCGAACGGGCACTTGGGCGCGTTGATCGGTATCTGATGGAAATTGGGTGAGCCCAGGCGAGACAGCTGCGTGTCGATGTAGGAGAACAAACGGCCTTGTAACAGTGGATCGTTTGAGAAATCGATGCCCGGCACGATATTACCGGGGCAGTAGGCAACCTGTTCGGTTTCAGCGAAGAAATTGTCCGGCCAGCGATCCAGCACCATGCGGCCGATCACCTTTAGGGGCACCAGTTCTTCGGGTATTAACTTTGTCGCATCCAGATGATCGAAGGGGAATTTGTCCGCTTCCTCCTGGGTGAAAAGCTGAACCGCAAATTCCCACTCGGGGAAATTGCCGGCGGCAATGGCGTCGAACATATCGCGGCGGTGGTAGTCCTGATCGGCGCCGCAAATCTTGACGGTCTCGTCCCAGATGGTGGACTGCAAACCGAGTTTGGGACGCCAGTGGAATTTAACGAAGGTTGATTCGCCTGCGTCGTTAATCAGCCGGAAACTGTGCACGCCAAAACCTTCGATCATCCTGAGTGATCGCGGGATGGTACGATCGGACATGATCCACATCACCATATGCATGGATTCCGGCGTGAGTGAAATGAAATCCCAGAAGGTGTCGTGCGCGGTCGCCGATTGCGGAAAGCCGCGGTCGGGTTCCATTTTTACGGCATGGATGAGGTCGGGAAATTTGATGGCATCCTGGATGAAGAAAACCGGGACGTTGTTGCCTACGATATCCCAGTTGCCTTCCTTGGTATAAAACTTAATGGCAAATCCGCGTACGTCACGCGGGGTGTCCACCGAACCCGCGCCGCCGGCAACGGTCGATATGCGGGTAAACAGGGGGGTCTTCTCACCAACCTCCGTGAGAATCTTCGCGGTGGTGTATTTCTTCAATGAGGCGGTCAGCTCGAAGAATCCATGCACACCCGTCGCTCGCGCGTGAACGATACGCTCAGGGATTCGTTCGTGATCGAAATGTGTGATTTTTTCACGAAGGACAAAATCCTCCAGGAGCGTCGGACCGCGCGGATTGGCCCGAAGTGAGTTTTGATTATCAGACAGCGCGACACCTTGGTTTGTGGTGAGCGCCGGGTGCTCTCCACCCGCAATCTGGTGCAGCTCGCCGCCGTCAGGCATTTGTGTGTCTCCGCCTGAAACTGCGTCCTTCTTTTGTTTGCCTTTACCAAAATAGCTCGTTGTCTTTTGTTTGCTCATGAGCGATCTCCCTTACTTATAATGCCGACCACAGCCGGCATTGGATGGTCGTTATTATTTCTTTGCCATTTTCCGGCATTCTTCAGCGCATTTATGGCAGGCCTTGGCGCATTGCTGACAATGCTCCATTTTGTGTTTGGCGCACTCATCACCGCACGCCTGACAAATTTCAGCGCATAACGTGCAGATTTTCGCCGAATACGCTGAACCGCGTGACATCCATTGAGCGGCCAGACTGCAAATATCGGCGCAATCCCGATCAAGTTCGATGCATCGCACCATCATTTTTATGTCTTGTTCATGCAGACAAGCTGCCGCGCAATGTTCGCACGCTGTTACGCATTCGTTACAGGCTTCGATACAACCTTCGTATTGTGTATGTGACATAACTTTCCTTCTCCTTTTTTTGTTTGTTGTTGATCTCTTGTATTGGAAATTATACCCTCCGCTGTGCGGGATTGTTCGACTTACAAATTTCAATGTACTTCCACCGCTTTGCGGGATTGTTCGACTAATGCTTCAATCTTCGCTTCGCTCGATTTTAGCAAGTCTCACTACGTTTTTGAAATTTGAGTCTCACAATTAATCTTTGCGTGCCAATTTTACGGCAATTTGAGCAACATGATTACCCTGGTATCTTGCCGCATCCAGTTCATTTTCGCTGGGCATTCTTTCACCTTTTCTTCCAGCGATCGTTGAAGCGCCATAAGGTGAAGAACCGGTGATTTCATCAATGCGCATTTGCCCTTCAAAAGCATAAGGCAACCCTACGATGATCATTCCTTGATGAAGTAATGTGATATGGAAACTAAGGATTGTTGATTCCTGACCGCCGTGCTGTGTTGCTGAACTGGTAAAGACACTTCCTACCTTACCGACAAGGGCACCTTTGGACCAGAGTCCGCCGGTTGAATCGAGAAATTGGCGCATCTGACCGCACATATTTCCGAAACGTGTCGGTGTGCCGAATATAATTGCATCGGCAGAAACCAGATCATCCGCCGTGCAAATATCAATATGAGCAGTTTTCTTTTGAAAGTCTGATGCTCCCATTTTCTTCAAAACGTCATCGGGTAAAGTTTCCGGCACACGATACATTTTTACTTCGGCGCTTTTGACCTGTTTTACACCCTCAGCGACTGCTTCAGCCATTTTGTATGTGTGACCATACATGGAGTAATAAACGATTAGGACCTTCATCATCCTATTTTCCTTTCTTGATTTGATTTTTAATTTTGAATAGGAAAACGATCCTATACGTGCATTATCGAGGTGTTGTGCCTGCGCTGTAATTTTTCAAACGCATTATCAGGGCAAAAGCAATATGGGCACCCTCCCGATGTTTCATAACCGTAATCAATATGTCCGCATGCCTCACAGCGCCATGGATCCATGTCGAACATGTCTGTTTCTATTTTTTTTTCATTTTTTTCACTGACATTGTCTTTTCTTATCGAAGAATCTTTACGTTCCATTTTCAATCCCTTCCTTTTTTTATTTTTGGCAGGTTAAGACCTTGCACAAATGAACTTTATGTGTAAGCCGTTGCTCATGTTCTATTCTCCCGAGCCGACTTTTTAAATGCGGCAAAAGGGGAAAGACAATGCGGGCAATTGTCCGACGGTTCATCACCATAATGAATTTGTCCGCATTTCTCGCAACGCCAGGTAGTTTCGCCGGACACATCCTTCCCATTCTTCCCACCTTTCTTTGCTACGGAATATTTACTTTTCATTATTAATCTCCTTTCTGATTTTTTATTTTTAAGCCGGCCAATGCCGGAGACATGTAAAAAACTCTATGAACGTCTTATGCCCGCGGCCAGACTTTTTTAAATGCACTGCCGGGGAAGAAGCAATACGGGCACTCGTCCGGCGGCTCATTACCATAATGAATATGTCCGCACATCTTGCAGCGCCAGGCCGTTTTGCCGGACATCTCCTTTTCAAAATCCTTCCCGCCTGTTTCACTCCGGAGCATTGGAAGGTCTTCAATTGGCGGCATAATGGGCTGATAAACGCCGAGAGCAAAGCCGGAAACAATAATTCGCTGTACTTCACTTGTGCCTTCGTAAATCATCAGCAGCCGGACATCCCGCAACAGTTTTTCGAAAGGATACATCTTCGTGTATCCGTATCCTCCGGCTATCTGCAGAGCAGCGTTGGCAACTTCGTTGGCCGCCTCCGTACAGTAAAATTTGCTGATCGACGCATTTAATGTAGGATCGATTCCATGGTCGGTCTCCCATGCGGATTTCAATACCAGAAGACGTGATGTTTCCACTTTCTGATACATCTCGGCAATTTTAAACTGGATCGCTTCATATGACTGGAGATGGTGCCCGAAGGCGCGCCTGGACTTCGCGTAATGTATCGCATAGTCCATGGCCGAGCGCGCAACACCGACCGCGAAAGCGCCGATCATGGGCCTCGACCGGGCAAAAGCCTTCATGGCCAGCACAAATCCTTCTCCCGGTTTAGCGATCACATTTTCCTTAGGCACGCGCACATCTTTAAAGTGGAGTCCTACGGTGTTGGATGCTCTCTGACCATACTTCGGAATATGGCGACCGCTTGAAACGCCCTTCCAGTCTCTTTCAATCAGGAACGCACATATACCCTGATGCTGCAGCTTCGGGTCTACTGTCGCAAAGACCGTCATGTAATCAGCGATGCCTCCGTTTGTTATCCAGTATTTGATGCCGTTGAGTATATAGGCATCCCCGTCTTCTTTGGCCTGGCACATCATACCGGCAACGTCAGAGCCCATCGTGGGTTCCGAAGTGGCATAGCAGATCCGCTTATTGTCTTTGGATATTTTCGGTAAATACTTCTGTTTGAGCACCTCATTATCGCTAAGGACAAGCGGCGCATAGCCAAGGGAATTTATAAACACAGAGGTAGCCAAACCGGAGCAGGCGGCAGCGATCTCTTCAGTAACGATAGCGCCTTCGATAGAACCATAACCCAGGCCGCCGTATTTTTTCGGCATGTCGCCGTTCATGAGTCCCAGAGCGGAGGCCTTATTGATAATATGCATCGGCATTTCATTTGCTTCATCATAAAACCATGCCAGCGGCAGTATTTCTTTCAGTGCGAATTCGCGCGCACTTTTCTGCAATAAAAGCTGTTCCGGCGTTAATGTAAAATCTAACATAGGTGGACTCTCTCAATCACGGGTGTGAACCCCAGGGCAATTCCGATAGCTATCGGAACTGGACCCTAATTCCGCCCCAAGG
>JASEHT010000194.1:3158-4696 GCA_030018675.1 Smithella sp. | reverse complement strand
TGGACGCGGCTGGGCACCAGATAATCGCGCGCGCCTTCCGGCGTGCTCGCCGTCAGCACGGGCGTTTCTACTTCCACAAACCCGCGCGAGTCGAGAAACTGCCGCACGCATTGAAATATTCGGTGCCGCAGAAGAAGGTTGTTTTGCATAACCGGACGACGGATATCGAGATACCGGTACTGCATCCGCAAATCTTCGGAAACATTGTCTGATCCTGCTGATTCAGCCCCGGCCATCATCGCTTTGTCGGTAATACCAAACGGTAGCGGATCGGCTTCGGAAAGAATCGTCATATCGTGCACGACAATTTCCAATTGTCCTGTTTCAATGTTGGGATTTTCCGTTCCATCCAGTCTCTTTTTGACCTGCCCCGTAATTGAAAGGCAATATTCGGCGCGAAGCGTAGCCGCTGTCTGGCAGACAGCCGTCGGTGTGACATCCGGACTGAAGACAATCTGGACGATGCCGCTGCGGTCGCGCAGATGAATAAACAAAAGACCGCCGTGGTCACGGTAGGCGTCCACCCAGCCGCAAAGCTGCACGGTCTGGCCGACATGTTCCATCAAAAGGTGACCGCAGAAAATTCGTTGGGAATAATTCATAAGACAAGCCCTTTACAGTAAGCTGAAGTACAAAATTGTCATCGGAACAAATTTGTGCCGCGGAGCATACCAAAACTGTACCGATGTTTCAAGGCATTAAACGGAAAGATCAGATAGAATATATCGGGAAGAATATTTTACATATTTTATTCCCCCGGAAATAGTGCTTGATGTCCAGCAAGATAAGAGGAAAATATACAGCAACCTGTCCTAAATAAAACCGGGCATTTGCCGTGCAGGAGATGAATTAAAACAACAAAATAATCGAACCATTCAATGGGTGACTTTATTTCGATTTCAGACCATTGAAGAACGCCATGACCGGGACAGGAATGAAATCGGAAAGCCGACGTGTAAGCAACCGGGAAATCCTGTTTAAAATGCTGTGAGGTGTAAACTTGGACAATCCCAGATAGAAGATCCTGTTGAAGAAACCGGGCACATATCTTTCTTTGCCGCGCATAAACGCCCTTACTCCTGAAGAAACGACTTCGTTCACGCTCATGAAAGACATTTTCACCGGGATGTAATCCAGCGGAACTCCCGCATCTTCGATGAGATGCGTTCTGGTAAACGGCGGATTCAACGTTGAAACCACCACCTTGCTTCCTCCGGGCAGTTCCGCTCTGATTGCTTCGGTAAGACTTTGGGTCAGTGCCTTCGTCGAAGCATAAAGTCCGAGCGTCGGAACAGGTTGAAAGGCAGACACGGATGAAATATTCAGGATGCCTCCTTCGTTACGCGCAATCATAGCGGGCAGATAAAGCCGGCTCATCTTTGCATAGGCCACGCAATTAAGCAGAATCATCGTATTGAGTCTATCCATGGGCATTTCCGAAAACCTGCCGAACCAGCAAATGCCGGCGTTGTTCACCAGCACATGAACGTCGGGCACGTCCCGGACAACCTGTTTATAGAGTTGTTCCGGGCCATCGG
>JASEHT010000194.1:0-3148 GCA_030018675.1 Smithella sp. | reverse complement strand
CATCGGACTCGGTGAGATCCCTGTAAAAAGTCCAGATCCTGACGCCGAAATTCTTCCGGAGTTTTACCGCCCACTCAGTCAGACATTCTTTCTGCGCCGGAAGATCGACTAAAATGATACTCGCCCCTTCTCTGGCAAAGCATTCCGACAATCCTCTGCCAATGCCCATTGCCGCTCCGGTCACCAGTACATTCCTGCCCTTTACCTTCAATTTCATAATCATGATCCTTTCTCGAATGATTCGAACTTCATATTGACCTCATGGCGCACGATGGTACATGCGGTTTATACGGATATCTGTCTTTCCAAACGCATGACATAGTTTCCCGGATAGTCTTGCATTATATCCCTGGAGTATTGTCGGTATTTTATCTATTGTGCCTTATCCGGTCCGATCCACGGCGTCGGATCATATAAAACAAACGCATTGGGATTAAACCGATGCCCCACAGGGATAACCATTCCCATGCAGATATAAAGCCGGTCGTTTATCCGCCGGACTTCATCTTTCATGTGGTAATCAATACCGCCGTTGAAAGGGCTGTAGTCGAGTTGGAATGAATCCCTGCCGTCAATCCGAGATTTTCCGATAAATGTTCTCATTTTAACGGTGCGAATAATCTTCGGCTGTCCGTTCTCCCTGATCTCCCACAGATTGTATCCCCAGCCTGTATCCTTTTGGAACGGATAGAAGGCCTTAGCCTTCCAGTCACCGGGGCCGAGAAGATATTTAGTATAGAGTGGAGCGATAGGCCCCATGATGCCGACCTGAAGGATTTTGGCTTTGTATTCGCCCTTGACGCTGGTGAACTCTGGCGGAGGAGCCGCGTAGAAGAGCTGCATGACGTCGGACTTCGAAAGTTTTTCAATATCAGCCACGGTAGCCTGCTGAGGCGGAACCCCCAGAATCTTTTCGATGGACCGGCCATCCCATCCGCCCGTTCCGTTCTGAAAAATGTTAACGAACACTAAAACCAGCAGCACAACAATCAGGATTCCGATACACAGCAGAAACTTTTTCCACATCCCCATCGTTTCTCTCCTTTCCATTAACCTCTTAAAATATTATTCGTCTTTCAGATCGTATTATTTCATCATGCCTGTTTACTGATCGGTCGATTATGAACAATCACCACTTCTTTTCCTGACGGAAGTCGGCAATCGCATCACCCAGTTACCGGATTCCGTCATGTGCCTTTACATGCCGGGCAAAGTCTTCAAAGGCCTGTCTGGTGGTGTATCTGAAACGATAGCCCAGTTCCTGCTTAATCTTCTCATTGCTCGCGATCCACGGATAGCGAATCATATTCAGACAAGGACTGGGGAATTCAGTCATAAAGGTCATGCGCAACCGCCACATAAGATTGTTCAGCGGCCACAAAAGCCACGTTGGAATTTTTAAAGGCCATCCGCCAAGAATGCGGAGCATGTCGCTGAAGGTCATCGTACCGTCTGCCACAATATTAAATATTCCCGCCTTTTTTTCTTTCACAAGCAGGTACATTATTTCCACCAGGTCGTCCTCGTGGATGTACTGGAACGGCGCGGTTTCCATGGGCAGGATGCATATCTTTTTTGCAAGGTGTCGCGCCAGAGGATTGGTAAATCCCGGCCCCACCACGAAACACGGTCGGATCGTAGTGAAGAGAATCCCCGGATGATCTGTTTCAAAACGTCTCATCCACGCTTCGATCTCCTTTTTATTTTTAGCGTATGTGAAATCATCGTTGCCCCGGAGCGGACTTTCCTCGGTAAGGCGTTCGGGATTATCGGGATGAAACCCATAAGCGGTGCTCGAAGAACAGTCGAGGATCTGCCTGACCCCATAGGCCGCCGAAGTGTTCAGCACGTTTTTGGTTCCGTTTATATTGATATCTTCCATGAGACCGGTATCGTGGATCGGCGGAAGGATGTAGGCGGTATGGATAACACAGTCTATGTTCCGTCCGCGGAATACCTTGTCCAAATTATCTCTGACATCGTATTTAAAGAACTTCAGTTTAGACGAATTGAACGCGGGAGGTCTAATATCGATACCGGTAATATGAGCAACCTCGGTTTTATTTTCGAGGAGTTTGACAAGTTTCTGACCGAAATACCCTGAAACGCCTGTAATGAGAATATGCGCCATGAAGAAATCCTTTCCCCTTTATTTTTCGCAAACATATCCTGTGTACTTGTCCGGCTGAACTCTTCCGCAGCATAAAGGAATTCAACATTTCCCTGTTATGCTTCCCGCTCCCCCGGGATCCTTAATCCCATGGACATGCAAGCGCTGACGATAAGGGCATTGGTCAAGCCCTCTTTAGGCCCCGCGGAGTCTGACAGGCCATTGGCCATGCGGATCGTCATGGCCGGGATGGAGCCGAGTCTGATTTGACTTATAAAAAGCCCTTCCAGTTCTTTTTCCAACTCATGAAAACGCCGGAGCCGTTTCGGCAGCCTGAACACCTGTTCTGCAAGATCGATAGCCACGCGAACAGGGTCGGACGGGTTTCTTCGGAATGCTTCCATCTGCATACCGCAGGTGGAATTCTTCATGACGATAGCCTCCACAAACTTGGCGGATGTCATTGCCTCATCTTCCTCCTTCCAGGTTTTCGTTCAGAAGGCGCGCCGTATGGAATCCCTCATGCACCGCGTTCATGATATTTCTAGCCCGTACGGCATCGCCCGCGATGACGACAGGAACGTCCAGATTTTCAAGTTCCCGGGCCAAAGTCTGATCCGCCGCATACACTGCGGCAATGACCACCAAATCGGCTTCCACGAAGTGATCAGATCCTGATGGGTCCTCGTAAATCGCGCCACTTTCCCGGATTTCCTTCACCCTCGCACCGGTAATGAACAGGACGTCAGTCTTGCGCATGCGCTCATGAAAATCGAGCGATATGAAGAGTCCCATATCCGCGGCAATCGTATCGAGCATCTCCAGAACCACGACCTTGTTTCCCTTGCTCCAGAGAAGTTCCGCCGTCTCCGCACCGACGGATCCGCCGCCTACGATGAGAACCTTTTTCTTTTGGATGTCATTGTGCCTCTCGATAACATCTTTGGCCAGGAAAACCTGTTTGCCGCCAGATCCGGAAATAGGCGGCGGTAAAAGAAACGCAGTCTTTATATAGTCCGTCATCCCATAAACTGTCGC
>JASEHT010000193.1 GCA_030018675.1 Smithella sp. | reverse complement strand
TGCTTCAGATGTAGAGATCGCCAGACAATTGAGAGGAAGAGGCAAGAAGGTATTTTACGTGGCCAATAAAATCGACGGCGACCGTCATCAGGAAATGCTGTCCGATTTTTACAGGCTGGGTATTGACGAAGTTTATTCGATATCCGCGCAGCACGGCGTCGGCGTTGACGAACTCTTAAGCTGTATTGTTCAAGATTTTTCTGAAAAGACCGAAGGGGCTGCGGAAAAGGATGAGCAGATAAAAATCGCCATTGTCGGCAAACCCAACGTGGGTAAATCATCTCTGGTCAACAAGATTCTGGGTCGGGAGAGAAGTATTGCCAATCCCGCTCCGGGAACGACGCGCGACGCGATTGATTCAACGGTCAAAGTTCATGGCAGAAATTATCTGCTCATTGATACGGCGGGCATCCGCCGGAAAAGCAAAATCAGCCAGACGCTGGAAAAATATAGCGTCGTTCAGGCGCTCAAATCCATCAATCGTTGCAACATCGCGCTTCTTTTAATCGACGCGGAAGAGGGTATGACCGAGCAGGATGCGAAAATTATCGGTCTGGCCTATGAACGGGGCAAAGCCGGTATCATTGTGGTAAATAAATGGGACAAAATTGAAAAAGACAACACGACGGTGGGTAAGTTTGTCGAAGATATAAAATCCAAAGTTAAATTTCTGGATTTCGCGCCGATTATTTTTATTTCCGCGGTAACCGGACAGCGGGCGCCCAAAATATTTGATTTAATCAATACGGTATATGAACAATACACCAAACGAATCACAACCGCTCAGTTAAATGTTCTGGTTGAAAAAGCCGTGCAGCGAAACCCGTTGCCGCGTTATCAGAACAGGCAGATGCAGATTTCCTACGCTACACAAACAGACGTAAAACCGCCAACCTTTGTTCTCTTTGTCAACAATACCAAGGGAATTCATTTCTCCTATGAACGCTATCTGATGAACCAAATCCGTGAAAGCTTCGGCTTTGACAGCGTGCCGCTGAAACTTGTCTTCCGGAAGAAACGGTGATCCGGTTTTCACCCGGCAAACGATTAATCCGTTGACAGTCTCTTTTATATTTTGTATAGCCGCAAATTCATGGAGGCTTCCTGAGTGATTTATTTCCGCAATATCAGTCTTTCTTTTCTGGACAAGACACTTTTCGACAACATCAACTGGACGATTCATCCTCAAGGCCGCATCGGTCTGGTCGGTGAAAACGGCACCGGAAAAACGACGCTTTTCCGGGTGATCATGGAGCAGGTTCATCCGGATTCCGGTTTGGTCGAGATTCCCGGACGAAAGCAGAAAGTAATTGGTTACCTGCCGCAGGATCTGGTGGAACTGGAACCGGTTCCACTGGTTGATTTTCTCAAACATAAAAGCGGCATTGCCACGATAGAAGAACATATTCGTGATTTGGAGCATCAACTATCGGGGGTCAAACAAAATTCGGGAGAATACAGCGAACTGTCGCAACAATACTCCGATGCCATGAATCGATTCAGCGCCATGGACGGTTATGCGTTTGAAGCGCGCGCCAAACAGGTGCTCAAGGGTTTCGGTTTCAAAGAAAACGATTTTTATCAAAACTGCGATTTGTTTTCCGGCGGCTGGAAGATGCGCATTCTGCTGACATCGATTCTTCTGGCCAAACCGGATATCATGCTACTGGACGAACCGACCAATCATCTGGACACCGAAAGCATGGAATGGCTGGAATCCTTTCTCAAGGACTATTCCGGAACGATTATCGTCATTTCCCATGACCGGTTTTTTCTGGATAAAATTGCCACACAGATTGCGGAACTTTCATCATGCAAAATTCATATTTATAAGGGGAATTATTCAAACTATCTGGATCAGAAGGAAAAAAGGCGCGAAGCTTTGAAAAAAGAAATGGAATTGCAGAAAACGCAGATTAAGAAGATCGAAGAATTTGTCGAACGCTTTCGTTATAAAGCGACGAAGGCCGCTCAGGTTCAGAGCCGCCTCAAAATGCTTGAGAAATTTTCCGAAATAAGGCTGGAAGGAAAAAGAAAAACTGTTGCGATGAAATTTCCCGAAGGAAAAAAAAGCGCCCGTGAAGTGATTAATGTAATCGGTATGGGACACCGCTACGGCGATCAGATTGTCTTTTCCGATTTGAATTTCACAATATTTCGCGGAGACAAGGTTGCTTTTGTCGGTGTGAACGGTTCCGGAAAATCGACCTTGTCCCGGCTGCTGAGCCTCACGGAAAAGCCTTCCTGCGGTTCGCTTGGACACGGCGATGGCGTGAATATGGCATTCTTTTCCCAGGAAAGTTCGCAGAATTTAAACTACCAAAACACCATCTGGGAAGAGGTTAATTCCGTCCCGACGCACTCGTCTGATCAAGACAAACGCAACCTTCTGGGCTCTTTTCTGTTCTCGGGGGATGACATTTTCAAGTCGATTTCGGTTCTTTCAGGCGGGGAAAAATCACGTCTGGCTCTTTTAAAAATCATGCTGATGGATACAAACTTTCTGATTCTGGACGAGCCGACCAATCATCTTGACGTCAAGACAAAGGATATTTTTCAAGACGCGCTGATGAATTACCATGGAACCGTGGCGATTGTTTCCCATGACCGCTATTTCCTTGATAATTTGGTTAATAAAGTTTTTGAACTCAAAGACGGCACCATTCATTATTATCAGGGCAATTATTCGTATTTTATCGAAAAACGCGGTCAGACCGTTTTGCCGCATAAAGAAAATATAAAGACCAATCATGCTCCGGCTAAAGAAAATGCTTTTAAATCAAAGGAGCAGAAAAGATTAGAAGCCGAAGCCAGAAACAAGCTGTCGAAAACAAAAAACGTCTTCAAAAAGGAATTGACCGCGGTAGAGCAGAATATAGCAAAACTGGAAGCGCAAAAGTCCGGACACGAAACCGCCTTGTGCGATCCGCAAACGCACAAGGATGCGGCTAAAATAAAAAAAATAAACCTGGAATTGAAAGATATTAACGAAGCGCTGGAAGATTTCTACCACGTCTGGACGGAATTGAGTGCGAAACTGGACGATGTATCGAATAATGATCCAATCTAGAAAAGTATCCGCTTTACCCACCATCCAGGGAAGTTTTTTCCATGTGCTGATACCATGATGCAGGATCGGTCAGAAATTCTTCCGTTTCCCGCAAGGACATAAAATGCTGACGCTCAATGCCGGCCAGCAATTTGAAAAAAGCTTTTTCCTTCGGATCCGTGCTTCCTTCTTCCAGTTTTGTATAAAGAGCCATGCCTCTGGCTTCAAAATCTATTGCGGTACGGATGGCTTTCAGATCATCATCATTGCCTTTAATCCGGGCGCCTTTTTTCCCCGACATGGGTTGAAGTATATTACTGGATAAAGATTTATTGACTTTCAGTGGAATAGTTGCCGGCCATTTTTTTTTCTCCTCCCATGTTTTATAGAGTATTTTCAGCATTTCGTAATGTTCTTTTTCTTCCTCGGCAATCTGTTTGAACATGTTCTTGCCGGCTAAATTCTTCGTTCGGCGAGCGTTTTCCAGATAAAAATCTCGTTCCTTCAGCTCGTTTTCCAGCGCAAATTTTAAAGCGCTCATTCTTTTGTTCATCTTGATGCCTCCTTAATGCGGATTTTCAAGAAAAATGCTTTTTATAATCTTATTATAGAAGATATTCATCTTAAGAGCAATACGTTTTATTGAAGAGAATCGGATCGCCGGAGGGTTGGAGGCTGGGAATCAATTGTCTTTGATATCGGACATATATTCCGCCACATTGTTGCATAAATCGGACATGCGTTCCAGATGCAGCAGCATTTCTACAAAGATCGGCCCGGCTTCCGGATCGCAAAGACGTTTATGAAATCTTTCCAGATGATTATCCCTTGATTCTTTAACTTTTTCATCGATCTGTTCTTCCCGGGAGATGATGCCCATATTTTTTTGGATGCTCGGCTCTTCAATCATAGAAACGGCGTCTTCAAAATTGCTGCTGACCAGTCCGATAATTTCCTTCAATTCATTCTCTCCGCAGGTGCTGAATTTAA
The DNA here is from genome assembly GCA_030018675.1 of Smithella sp. Lineage (GTDB taxonomy): Bacteria > Desulfobacterota > Syntrophia > Syntrophales > Smithellaceae > Smithella. The sequence goes on along the minus strand of JASEHT010000193.1, from coordinate 735 downwards.
TTTCTCTCAACGATTTATGAGACGACAGCTTGCTGATGCATAAAGCATGAGCTCCGAGTCTGTCGATATCGTTTGTCATCGCGGTAAAGGCGAAGATTTGTTTTGAGAAGACCTCCGATAAATCTTGAGCGGATATTTTCCAGAGATAACTGACCGTCTGTCTGCGGATGTTTTTCACGACCATTTCAATATAAAAAAGAGACTTGCCGTCCGGTGTCTTATGATCAAAAATTCTTTCTATGCTTTGCTGGTAAACCCGGTGAACGAGACTCATCTGGCGTTTCAGTTCCTTATGAACATTATCCAGAGCCATACGAGGATTATGAAGGTCGTTTTCATTGAGGTATTCGGGCCAGATGGAGATGGTGTCGTCGTCGCCGGGGAGCAACTTGTTCATCATCACGGCAAAAGGAGTGAGAAGGAAAATAAAAGTGGCGACAATGACAAGGTTCAATAAAAAATGGGAGAGAGCAATTTGCTGAGCGACATTGGAGGAAACATGCCTTAAAAGTTCAATAAAGAAGGGCAGCAGGAGTAAACAAATTCCGATACCCACGCATTTGAATATCAGGTGAGAAAAAGCGGTTCTTTGTCCACTTTTTGTGGCAACTGTTCCGGCCAGCAGCGCCGTTACGGTTGTGCCGATATTCGCTCCCATGACAACCGCCACGGCATTTTCCAGCGAGACAAGATCCTGCTGCGCCAGAATAACCATGATGCTGATCGGAATGGCAG
>JASEHT010000192.1 GCA_030018675.1 Smithella sp. | reverse complement strand
ATTCCGGTTAAGAAAATACTCGTTATTCAACTGGGGGATATCGGCGATGTCGTTTGGGCCATTCCCACCTTTTGGGCGCTGAAAGATGCTTTCCCGAAGGCTCTGCTTTCTGTGCTGGTCAGAAATAATAACGGTGAATTTCTGCTCGACGATTTTCACATAGACCGGTTATTGACGGTCAACCATGAAGGAGCATTCAGCGGTCTTAAATTATTAAGAAACCTGCGCCGGGAAAAGTTTGATCTGCTTTTTGACCTTCGGGCGGACGAACGGGGAGCTTATCTCTCTTTTTTGAGCGGCGCTAAAATGAGGGGCGCATTATATTACGACAGTCTGCCGTGGCGCAACAAGGCTTACACTCATCTTGTCGATCCTCCTCCGGCGACGGCAAGAGTACTGGGCGCGGCGGAACAGTCCTTGAAAATCATTCGCGGATTCGGAATTAGAGAAACAACCGTCCTTCCCCGAATATTCGTTGCCGACGCCATGAAAGAAAAAATGTCGGGATTGCTCGTCGCTGAGAAAGTGGACAACAAAAACGGCTGGGTAAGCATCAATCCTTTTTCCCGCTGGTCCTACAAGGAGTGGAGCGTCGAGAAATGGTTGAATGTCGCGCGGTACGTATGGCAAAAGCACGCGAAACCGGTGATCATTACAGGATCTGCGCTGGAGAAAAAACGCACTGATGAAATGATTGCCGGAGAAAGCTTTCCCGTGTACAATCTCGCCGGCAAAACGACGCTTCGCGAAATGGCGGCCTTATTGACCATGAGCAGTCTGCATATGGGCGTTGACAGCGCGGCGCCGCACATAGCCGCGGCGGTGGGCGTTCCGACCGTGACCATTTACGGACCTTCCGACTGGCGGGATTGGGCGCCGATAGGCGAGAAGCATATAACGGTTGTTCCGGACATGGATTGTTCTCCGTGCCGTAAAAAAGGCTGCGACGGAAAAGGCATCAGTAAATGCCTGGATGAGTTACCCGAGGAAAAGGTTAAGGATGCGGTCAGTAAAATGTTGGAAAATTTTTCATCCGTGAGATAAAGACACTTTGTATGCTGAATCCCATGAAATATTATTCGGACATTGTTGAAGAATTAACCGCCATTATCAGATATTTTCCTATGTGGTCATTGCTGGGCTGGTACGATATCAAACAGCGATATCGGCGTTCGTTTATCGGGCCGTTCTGGATCACCATCAGCACCGGTATTATGGTCGGCAGTATCGGCCTGATGTTTTCGGTAATCTTCAAAGCGCCGGTCCGGGAATTCCTTCCGTATTTTGCCGTGGGACAGATCATGTGGTTGCTGATGTCCACGCAATTAAATGATGCCTGTCTCATGTTCTTTCAGTATCAGTCCGTCATCAAGCAAATATCGGTTCCCCTGTCCGTCCACGTTATGCGGAAACTCTGGTATAATTTCATTCTCTTTCTACATAATTTCCTCATCATCATCATCGTCTTGGCCATTTTCGGGAAAGGATTTTCATGGCAGTTATTGTATGTTCTTCCGGCCATCGCGCTGATCATGATATTGCTTTTCATGCTTTCCGTGATTCTGGGCATTGTCTGCACCCGATTCAGAGATATCACCCAAATCGTCGCGGTCCTGCTTCAGCTTATTTATTTCTTCACCCCCATTTTCTGGATGCGTAAAATCCTGCCGGATAAGCACGCGTGGGTCACGGATTTCAACCCTTTCTTTCATATGATTGAATTGATCCGCGCTCCTTTGCTGGGCAATACTCCGGCCGTTGATCACTGGCTTTTTCTTCTGGCCTCTATTCTTGTATCGTCGATTGTGACGCTGTATTTTCTGAAAAGATTCCGGCACAGAGTGCCGTACTGGTTGTAGAGGTTTTTTATGACTTTCATCAAAGCGGAAAATCTCACCATATATTATCCGATTTTCGGTTCGTCGAGCCGTTCGCTTAAGAAAACGCTTGTCCGGGCGGCCACGGGAGGAAAAATCGCCGGAGACGCCCGCGGAATAAGCATCTGCGCCATCGATAACATTTCGTTCTCGGTTGCCGCGGGAGAAAGAATCGGCCTGGTGGGGCACAACGGCGCGGGGAAATCAACACTGCTTCGGGCGCTAGCGGGCGTATATAAACCCGCCGCCGGGTCTTTGAACGTCCAGGGGAGAATTGCCTCTCTTCTGGATATTTCGCTCGGCATGGACGAGGAGTTCACCGGTTACGAAAATATCTTTATGCGGTGCGTTCTGATGGGCATAGGCAAAGCGGAAGTCAAAAAGCATATTGATGATATCATCGCCTTTTCCGAGCTGGGGGATTATATCGGAATGCCGATGAGGATGTATTCGACGGGCATGGCTATGCGGCTGGCTTTTTCCATCTGCACGACATTTCCCTCGGATATCATTCTGATGGATGAGTGGATGGCGGTCGGTGACGCCGATTTCAGCAAAAAAGCCGAGGTCAGATTGCTGGATTTCATAAAAAAGTCTTCGATTCTGGTTCTGGCATCTCATAATATCGAACAAGTGCAGAAAATCTGCACACGAGTTCTGACCATGGAACACGGACGCATCATTGATGATAGGACACAACAATGATTTATCGGAGTTGCTTTCCATATGATTGAGGAAATTAATAAATATTTTTACAGGGCTTTTGAAGATCGATATCGCGGTTCGCGAGAACAGATAAAGTTGCGATTACGTGTTTATCTGCCTTTTGTGAAGCCCCTGCGTGATTTTTTCAAGACAGGTCACGCTGTGGATTTGGGTTGTGGTCGGGGCGAATGGCTGGAAGTATTGCAAGACGCCGGTTTTGATGTTCAAGGCGTTGATATTGATGAAGGAATGCTTGCTGCCTGTCGCGAACGCAATCTGAATGTGCAAAACATTGATGCCATCAACTTTTTGAAAAGTTTGTCCGATTCGAGCCAGGTCATTGTCACGGGTTTTCACGTAGCGGAACATATTTCTTTTCCGGATTTAAGGATCCTGGTTGAGGAGTCTTTCAGGGTGCTGGTGCCAGGCGGAATTTTAATCCTTGAAACGCCAAATTCCGAGAATATTGTAGTCGGCACTTCACACTTCTTCCTTGATCCAACTCATCGTCGTCCTCTGCCGGCGAAACTACTTTTTTTTCTGACGGAATACTACGGATTTAAAAAAACAAAAATATTGAGGCTTCAGGAGCCGGAGAAGCTTCACACCAGTGAAACGATAAGTCTGCTTGACGTGTTACGAAGCGTGAGCCCGGATGTCGCTGTTGTTGCCCAGAAAAATGGTAATCCTGAGATCCTCGAAGCGACAAAACAGGCCTTCAGGGAAGAATATGGCCTTACCCTGGACAAACTTGCGAAGAGATATGATCAATGGATTATGACCATAGTACAAAAAGCGAAAAAAGAAGCCGATCAGATGGGGACGCAAATCGAATCTGCCACGCGAACGGTGGAGAGCAAAGTTCAACAAGCCGAATATCGAGTAGCGCAGCTTGAAGGTCTCTGCAAAGAATTACAGAATGAACTCAAAGCATCATGTAATCCCGGTCCTAATTACAAGCAACTTGCTGAAGTCCGCGGTCAACAAGTGCAGGAACTTTTACAAAGTCATTCATGGAAAATAACAGCGCCGTTGCGCTGGATATCTACGGTGTTGAGACACTTCATTCGGAGTAAAAAAAAATCGTCTGATAATGATTTGCGACCTCCAGATGGGGCAACGCAAATGGTTCTTAAAGAAAAAGATATTTGTGATGATATAAAAACAACAGAAGACGCTCTCTCTGTCGGAGGGCATGTCGGAAAAGCCCAGAATAAGGAAGCAAAGCCATCTGATGTTGTGGGGACGAAGACTTATGTGCTTTTAAGTAACGTTAAATTAAAAGTTCCCGAAGCAATAGTCGAAAAGAAATTGAAAGATATCAATCAAGAAATGAACGATAAAAGAGTTTAATCAATAATGAATGATCCTATCTCCATTATTATTGTCAATTATAATGCCATTAAGTACCTTTTGCCCTGTCTCGAGTCTGTTTCCCAAAGCAACAAAGAGGATTATCGGTTGGAAATTATAATAGTCGATAATTTATCACAAGACGGCTCCATCGCTGCGGTCAGAGATAGTTTCCCTGATGTCAACATCATAGAAAACAATGTCAATAACTATGCAAAAGCGCTCAATCTCGGCATACAGTCTTCCACCGGTGTCTATGTTGTTTTTCTCAATCCGGATACGGTCGTGGATAAAAACTGGCTTATGGAACTTATGGAAATCGTGAAAAGGGATGTCAGAATAGGAGGCGTGCAGAGTAAGATTGTATTTTTCGATCGCAAAACAATTAACAGCGTTGGTGGAGAACGTCTCAATAATTTTTATTTTCAGGATGCTGGATTTGGTGAGGAAGATAAGGGACAATACGAAGAAATAAATGAGCCTGATTTTGTTTCGGGAGGTTCGGTTTTATATAGAAGGTCTTGTCTGGATGATGTCGGTGCTATCGATGAAGACTTTGTTATGTATTATGAAGATGTTGACTACAGTATCAGGTGTCGCGATAAAGGTTGGAAATTATTTTATGCGCCGAAAAGCATTGTTTATCATAAATTCCATGGTGTCACCTCTCATGAGATATGTGGCTATTACTGTTCAAGAAACAGGCTCCTTTTAGTCGGTAAATATTTCCCTCATTCATTATACGATGCCATTAAAACATCGCAATATTGCATTGATAACGATTTAAATAATCTTTATCACTCTCTCATTCAGGTTGTGAAGAAAATGGCTGAAAATCAGCCAGATGAAATGATT
>JASEHT010000191.1 GCA_030018675.1 Smithella sp. | reverse complement strand
CGTCTGAGTTCCGACACTTATCGCAATTTCCTGATCAAGGGCCTCAACGCAGCGGGCATCAATACCATCGATATCGGCCTTTGCGCCACCCCCATGCTCTACTTTTCCATTCGTCATCTGCGCGTCGGCGGCGGCGTCATGATTACCGGCAGTCACAACCCGCCGGAATTCAACGGCTTTAAAATCTGTATCGGCCACAGCACCATCTACGGCGACAATATTCAGAAACTCAGAAAAATAATGGAAAGCGGCAAATACGCTAAAGGTATTTTCAAAAAGCAACAAAAGGATATTTCCAAAGAGTACGAAAATTACCTTTTTGACAGAATCAAAATAAAAAAGAAAATTAAAATAGTTGTTGACGGCGGCAACGGCGTCGGCGGCCATTTCGCCCTGCCCCTTCTGGAACGCTACGGCTGTGAAATTATTCCCATCAACTGCGAACCGGACGGCAACTTCCCCAACCATTTTCCCGATCCCACCGTGGAAGAAAATCTGACGGAACTGATAAAACTGGTGCGCAAGCACAAAACGGACCTGGGCATATCGTTCGACGGCGACGCCGACCGGCTCGGCGTCATCAGCGATACGGGAGAAATAATCTGGGGCGACAAACTCCTGCTTCTTTTCGCCCGCCAGATACTCAAGAAAAATCCCGGAGCCGTCATCATCGGCGAAGTAAAATGCTCGCAGGTTTTATTTGACGACATCAAGAAAAATTCCGGCAAGCCCATCATGTGGAAAGCCGGGCATTCCTTAATCAAAGCTAAAATGAAAGAAGAAAAAGCTCTTCTGGGAGGAGAAATGAGCGGTCATTTCTTCTTTGCCGACCGCTATTTCGGTTATGACGACGCCATTTACGCGGCGTTGAGATTACTGGAAATACTTTCCCAGACAGGGGAGAAAATCAGCGAGTTGTTCAGCGATGTGCCGAAAACGTTTTCCACGCCCGAAATCAGAGTAGATTGTCCGGACAGTAAAAAAGCGGAAATTGTAAATAAAATAAAAAAACATTTCCGAAATGTGCCCGGTATTGTAGAAATAGACGGCATCCGTATTCCGTTTCCGGACGGATGGGCTTTGGTGCGTTCATCCAACACACAGCCGGTCATTGTTCTACGCTTTGAGGCGACTTCCAAAGCAAGCCTGCAACGCATTCGGAAGGAAGTGGAACCTCTGCTGTCCATAAAATAAGCTTGCAGACATTTCCCTATATCTGAAAACCTTTTCACGTGACAAAAGGGGGATATTTTGTTTTCTGAAGGTTTATCCGTTAATAACCTTGCGGATTTTCTGATTGCCAGCGCCAGGCGTCACAGCACATGTCTTCAATGCTTCGCTTGGTTTTCCATTTCAATATCTTTTTTGCATATGTAACGTCGGCATAACAGGCCGCAATATCACCTGCCCGCCGTTTCGTGACGCTATACGGTATTTTTTTCCCGGAAACTTTTTCGAAAGCCTGCACCATTTCCATAACCGTACATCCGCGGCCTGTGCCGAGATTGATCATCAAGGGCATTTTCTTCTTGCGGCTGGACTGTTTCTTTTCAATTTTCCTCAAAGCCGCCACATGTCCCTCGGCCAAATCCATAACATGAATGTAATCCCGAACGCCCGTGCCGTCGGAAGTGGGATAATCATTGCCGAATATCTGTAATTTTTTTCGCCGTCCAACTGCGACCTGGCTGATGTACGGCATAAGATTATTGGGAATACCTTGGGGATCTTCACCGATGAGACCGCTCTGGTGGGCGCCGACCGGATTAAAATAGCGCAGGATAACGACCTCCCATTGCGGATCAGCCCTATGAATATCGTTCAGAATCTGTTCGATGATGAATTTTGAACGGGCATAAGGATTGGTCGGTGCTGGAGGACAATTCTCCGCAATCGGAATAACTGCCGCCTGACCGTAGATGGAAGCGGATGAACTGAATATAATCTTTTTGACGTCGTTTTCCGACATGACTGAAAAAAGAGACAGCGAACCCTCAATATTGTTTCTATAGTACTGAAGCGGATGCAGAACTGACTCGCCGACGGCTTTTAAACCCGCGAAGTGAATGACAGACGATATTCTATGTCTCTGAAATATTTTATTCAGCGCTTTTGTGTTTAATAGATCCGCTTTGTAAAAGGTAGGCTCTCTTCCGGTTATTCCACCGATTCTTTTCAGAACGGATATTTTGCTGTTGGAAAGGTTGTCCACAATAACGGGACAATAGCCTTCTTGCATAAGAGCAACCACGGTATGGCTACCGATGTAACCTGTTCCTCCGGTAACAAGTATCGTGGATTCCGAGTGCCTTTGCCTTTTAATATTCGATCCGGTCATTTTATTATTTCCTTTGCAGAATAATATTTTTCAATCTCCGAGGTGCTTTCTCTCCATTTTAATTTTTATCATTTCTTCCACGTTCATCTTTTGTGAAACCCCGAATTTTCTTTCAATAAGATCAAGGTATTCTTTTCTTGAATGATACTTTTGCCATGCTTCATCTCTGAACCTCAGTACGTCGGCAGCACTGACGTATTGGGTTCGCAACGGCAGGCACTCGTAAGAAAGAAAACCATATCCTTCATAAGAATCCGGCAATGCCCAATTGTTCTCTAGGGCTTTAAAATACAACGGTGTGCCGGGCAAAGCCATGCATGTATAAAAATTGGCAAAAGGCGCGTTGATTTCGCAGGCCAGATCCAGAGTCTGCTGCATTGTTGAATAATTATCCTCCGGCAATCCGAAAATGTAATTCGCCGCGACATGAATGCCGTGATTGTCAATTTCTCGAGAAACCATGATCATGTCCGTTTTATCGAATTTTCCTTTCGATATTTCTTTTCTGACCTTCTTATTCCCCGATTCAAAACCCAGTGCCAGCCATCTCATCCCTGCCTGCCTGAATAACTTCAAATGCTCTTTCTTTATTGTATCGACACGGGCATAAGACCACATTTTCAGGTCGTAGTCTCTCTTAATCAGGCCCTTCAGCAATGGTTCGAAATGTCCGGGATAAAGGAAAAACATTTCATCGGCTATTCTAATGGTATCCACATTCATTCGAGCCAGTTTATCTAGTTCGCGCAAAACAAAGTCGGGACTCCAGCAGCGGATATACGCGGAATCGGCAGAACTAATTCCTTCTGCATTATCCATCCGGTTTATGATGTTTATCATGCAAAAATCGCATTGAAACGGACATCCCAATGACGTATAGAGGGCGGCAAAGGGAGTTCTTTTTTGGTGATCGTAATCGGCATGCCAGAAATGAGAACGGTATAAGTCCAGCGGTTTTTTATCATAGGGGAGCAAATCCCACGCGTACCCCGGCAAATCGATATCCATCCGTTCTCCGGGCACGACTTTCTGTGGCGCATTGAGAATTATTTCTTTTTCTTTTTTATACCCTATTCCTCTTATTTTGCCGAGATCATCCTTGAGGTCGGACCGTAGAAGATCGTGCAATGCGTAAACGCCTTCATTCAGAAGAACGATATCGACGAAGGGATAAGATAATACTTCCCCGGGCAAGGCGCTGATATGAGGACCGACAAAACAGGTGAGATATTCCGGATACGCCTCCTTCAATTGCGCACAGAGACTGACTCCACCGACCATACTGGTCGTGCCGGAATTCGGATTTTGACCGTACAAAACAAAACAGACGATTCTCGGGTTAGCCTCTTTTATTTTTTGCACGGATTGTGAAATTGTCAGCCGCTGGGCGTTGCAGTCAAGAATGGAGGTGCCGAATCCCTTGCAGCGACAAGACTCCGCCAATAACAAACTCCATGTCGGTGTTTCAATGGCCGAAAACTTTTCACTCAAACCCTGATAAGCTTTCCTCGACGAATCAGGTTCGACAAAAAGGATGTCCAAACGGCGATTAGGAGTCAAATTCATTCGGTTTACCCGGCTATTATTTATTAATGTTCGATATAAATAAATCCGCTAAAAGCCCACCGTGCTTTAGTCGGAATTTGATTCTTGAGACCGTTTAACCAGCAAGCGACAACAGTTTAATATGTTCCGAGGAGAATAAACGGAGAGTTCATCCATATAGAACAATTCAAATAGTCTGTTTGCCAGATCGTCATCATTTTCATTATTTGCAATGATATATTTTCGAAGATTAACGGCATCTTCTCTCGCTTTCTGGAAAATATTCTTGATATCGTCACGATGAAGAAATAATCCATTATGCGCGAGGCCCAATATATCCGTATCGAGTGTTTGCAGATCATCCATTGTTTCCATGTATTCTTGATATCCCGTGAAGAAAGTCGGGAAAAATCCTTTGCCGGGATAATGATTGCCCAGGCTGTCCGAAACCAGGACGGCATTCATATCAGGAATATGAACGAGAATATTTCCGGGAGAATGCCCTCGAGCTTCCAGAAAACGGATTGTCAAATCGCCCAAATCAACCTCGTCACCGCTGTTCACTATTCGAGTTTCGGAAAGCATTGGGGCAGATATAATTGACTTTCCGCTTGTGCACAAACCAAGAGCTTTCATACTTTCAAGCATATGAATATCTTCCGCGATCATAGACGTCGCCGCTTTCGGATGCCTCACAAACGACTCGGCGCCCCTGCCGGTCATTACAGAAGCCTCGGGGAATGATTTTCTCAGAGAATCAAGCCCTGTAATATGATCACTGTGAGGATGGGTGACGATAATATAATCCGGTATGGTTCTCAAATACAAAAGTTGCTCCATTAAAAGGTCGGCGGTAGCCGATATTCCGGTTTCCACCAAAGCGCAGGCCTTGCTGCCTTTAATCAGATAAATATGAAAGTAGCCGTTGCCCAGCAC
>JASEHT010000190.1 GCA_030018675.1 Smithella sp. | reverse complement strand
TGGGAGTTGAGTATCAGGCTCTGGATTGGCTGGCTCTTCGGGCAGGCTATGAAAATCGTGTCGGCTCCACCCAGGATCAATACTACGATCTGCTCTACGCCCTTCCATCTATGGATTACTACGGCGCGGGGATGGGAATCAAGTGGAACAGCATAGATATCGACCTAGCTCTCGGCTATATGATTAATAAGTCCTATTCGCTTATGAACAACAGCAGCGTCAATATGAACTCCACGCAACTGGGCAGCGGGTTAAATAATCCCTATAGGGGACTGAATTACGAACAGGAAACAAGCATCATTATAGGAGGCTTAAAGGCCACCATGCCGCTTGACCTCGTCACCGGCATGGTCTTCAGCGGTATTGATATGATCACGCCTTCCAAATGGAAGCGCTCTCCGAAAGTATCGAAAGCTGACGTGAAAGAGACGGTTGATTCATCTTCGGCAATAATCGATAATATGAGATTCGACGGGAAGTCTTTCTTTATAGAAAACAGCGATTAATGATTTTTATCAGCCGGAACAACCAGACTTTTCAACTTTGCCTTTCGACCGGAATACAACGATTGATTCATATCATCACTCATTACACGTAAGTGTTCATTTTTGGGTTTATACCAATCACTGACATTCTTTTTGTAAATATCATAAACCACCGTGCTTGCCTGCGGATATAAATTAACATAAATACTGAAGACACTCAGCAAAACTTCCGGATCCTTCACGTCCCTGAAACGTTCCGGTCCTATATCAACTTTTTGGACTTCCGGCGGCATCTGCGAAAGAATCGATTCGTGCACCAGTATGGCCGCTTTCTTCTCAAAAAACACCAGCCTCCATCCCGCATTTAGAAAGTCAAAAATCAGGGGAAGTTGCCTGTAATGAATCACAGCGGTCCGGAAAGGATATTGCTTATTAAAACGCCGGACATCGTCGGGAGTTGGCGGCTTATTTACAAAATCCCAATAATCGGGAGCCACCTGCTTCCAGAAAGGACCATGACGGGGATCAATAAAAACTTTGTAGTCCGGATATAGATCCCACAACAGGTAGCCGCCTGTCAGATAATCATTAAAAACCGGTCCCGGCAGTCGATTCTTCTTCAGAAAAGCGACTTCCTGCACGGGCGCAAAGCCCTCCAGCCCCGATCCAAACCATTTATTATCCATTCCGTATCTCAAGGTAAAATAGGAAATATTGACAAAAAGAAGGGTGAACACGATCAGGGATATAAGTTTCAGTTGAACAGAAAAATTTTTAAACTTTAATTTATTAAGAAAATAAAAGAATGATAAGAAAATAAGCGGAAACATGTAAATCGCCCGCACAGCCCTCATGCTACCCCAGAACGTGGCCAGAGTCAAAATCAGGATGGTAAAATCGCAGTATTTATTTTTTAAATAATCATAAATAAGAAGAGCGAGCATAATAATCATCATGGACGCCATAATCAAGGCAAGCTGTCCCATTTTGAAAAAGAAAACCGAATCAAAATCTTTTAGATATTTAAAAAACGACCAGATACTGACATAAGCCTGAATGTAATTGCTCTGCAGAAAATAGGAGTCAGATAGAGCGGCATTATAAATGCCAAGCAGATAATTTGCACCATAGGGGTTCAGCAATGTGGTCAAACCAGACAAGAAAGAGGCCAGCCAGAGATGCGCAAGTTGATCTTTTGATAAGGATTCTTGCGGGAAGATAATTTTGTTTAAGAGTTCCCCGACACAAAGACAGGCCAACAAACAAAGGCCGATTATAAAACCGCCATGAAGATTTACCCAAAGCACAAAAAACAAAGGGTAAATATAAAAAAGGTTTTTATTTTTACGTCCGAATTTGACACAAGCAAAGATTGCCGCCATCCAGGCAAGAAAAAGAGGCGAAAACAATTCCGGCTTATAATAACTGCAGGACGCTGAAAATGTTATGCCGACAGCGGCAATAACGGTTAAGCTTGTTACATCGAGCGGTTGCCTGACAACTCTGAAATAAACATAAAAAGCAAAAAATATTCCCAGAAAGATCATCCATTGTAAAACCCACAAACCGAAACCGCCCATAAGGCTGTAAATCAAGTAAAAAACAATGCTTCCGAGAAAGGTATTATATATCCAAGTTGAATCTGAAGGGGTCCAGGAAAAAATTGAGTGATCAACGACCAAGGTCTGGTGATTCAGATAATATTTGCCTAAGGCCATTTGCCACCAGACATCGTAATCAAAACGATCCACGGGATACATCATCAATATCATGACCGGCAAAAGCGCTATGACAATCCACTTGATATAATGGGAGGATGCCATTTTTTCGGCAAAGGAAATAAAAGATGAAACAGGAATAAAATTTTTCTTTTCTTCCCTCATGATGCTTGCGTTGTCTTTTCTCGCATTTTTCTTATCCATCATTACCAATGGTGTCGAACAATATTTTTTCTTCAATGACACGAGATATTCTGTCTATTATAAAAATGCCCCCATGGTCATAATAATTTAATCAAACCACTTATGGTAGGTATAATATCCACGTGAAATTTCAAAACCGAACTTGCTGAGGACTTTTTGCACGGGAAGATTTCTAAGCTGTGTGGAAATCACCATTTTTTCTGTTTTTTGTCTCAGACACCACTGCATGGCTTTGCATAAAAACGAATAATAGATTCCCTGTCCCTGGAAATCGGGATGGATGCCGCCAAGAAACATTTCCCCTTCGTCGGGATCATTCTTTCTCAAAACGCCAAATCCCACGATTTGACCTTCTATTTCTCCCACCACGAAATTTTCAGCATCTCTGGCAGCAAAGGCCTTACGCGCCCAGTCGGTATACGCTTCATCACATTTGATTTTATCCAATCTCGGGTCGGCATGATAATGTCCGACATAACCGTGAAAAGACGCTCTGGCAATCGCTATCATTTCCTGTTCTTCTTGAAGACGTATGGGCCTTACAATGGCCGGCCCGTGATCATCCGGAATATTCTTCCGGGTCAGATCAAAAGTGTAATAAACGAGGGTATCCATCAGCAGAAAGCCCTGTTTTTCCATTGACTGTGCCGCGTTAAGATCGGTCATATCACAACGCGCTATCAGGAATTTCACCTTCTCTCTGGCGCAAAAATCAAGAACAAAAGACAGATTATCAGCGTCAAGACCGGTAACTCTGGCTGTTTTGATGCCAAAGCGCTCTCTATCAATATCCGAAATGAATACATCGGCTGATATTAAACTCATTAATCCTCCATTGATTAAGCATAAATCTGATAGATTATTTCAAAAATTCCAAAGTCTTAAAGCTTTCCGTGCTATCAGGCTTCCGGCCTGCCCCCCTCCAATACAAATCGCATTCACGGCGCAATCCACATTTTTTTATTTTCCAACGCCTTTTCCTTATTCTTAATCTCAATATCCATGGCCGCCAGAATCTGCGGTTTAAACTTGTAAGAATCACTTATATTTTTCTCAAAAATATCATATATATAACGTCCTGCTCGGGGATCCAGGTAAACATAAAAGTTGAAAACATTCATGAGAATTTCCGGATTTTTTACGTTTTTGAAACGTAGAGGACCGAGATTTACATTGCCGGCTTCGGTTTGGATAATCGGCAGCAATGATTTATGAATTAAAATCGCGGCATTTTTTTCAAAATACAGAAGACGCCATTCATCGCCTTCAGCTTTTAAAAAATCGAAGATGAGAGCCATTTGACGGTAATGAAGCATGACAATATCAAAAGGATATTTCTCTCTGAAACGACGAATGTCTTCACTGCTGACGGCTTTGGTGGTGAATTCCATGTAATCAGGCATAACCTTTCTGACGTAGGGACTGCATCTCGGATCAATAAAAACTTTGTATTCAGGATAGAGGTTCCACATTAGATATCCGCCAATGACATAGTCATTAAATACCCTGCCATTCATCTTGTATTTATTAAGAAATTCAACTTCCTTTACCGGCGCGAAATTATCAATCCCCTGACCGAACCACTTGTTATCCGTGGTGAGTCTAAAATTCAGGTAAGAAACACTGGCCATAAAGAAAACAAAAATCAATAAAGAGAAGAAGGTTGCTTTATTGATAAAATGACTCCATTTTAACCGGTAAACAAGTAAGTAGAAGAAAATAAAGAAGAATAAAATAATAAAAAAATATGTCGCCCTTGCCGTCTCCATGCCTTTCCAGAATAAGGCGGTGCTGGTTATCAGTAACGCAAAATCGACCGTTCTTTTTCTGGTGAAATCATAGATAAAAAGGATGAGCAGGGAAAGAAACATTAAAGTCGTTATGAGGGCTGTCAGGCTGATGCTGAAATATTCAAATCCTCTGATCTTCAAATAAGGCCAGAGACTCGCATAGGCCAGAATATATTTTTTATTGACCTCAGCATAAATGTCCGAAGTAATGCCCTCGTAAGTGCTCAATAGATAATTAACGCCATAGGGGTTCAGCAATGTGGCAACAAGGCACAAAATAATCGCCACGCCTAAGTGACCCAATTCTTTATAGGTAAAAGATTCCCGGGGGAAGAAAATCCTATTCATAAGTTCCCCGATAAATACCATCGCAAGAAATATCAGACCGACAACAAAAGCGCCATGGAGATTCACCCAGAAAACGAATAGTAACGGATACAGATAGAAAAAATGTTTTCGACGGGTTGTCTTGACATAGAAAAAGATAAATGCCGTCCAGCAGAATAAAAGAACTGAAAACAATTCCGGCTTATAATAACGGCACGCCGGAGAACAGGCAACGGCCACGGCGGCAATAATGACCACGCTGTTTATATCCAGACGCAGGCAAGCTCTGTGTAAAAAAAGCAAAAAAGCAATGAAAACGCCTATGAAGATTGAGCTTTGTAAAAGC
>JASEHT010000018.1 GCA_030018675.1 Smithella sp. | reverse complement strand
AGAAGATTGTCGAGAAGGGCAAGTACATGGTTTATAACGTCGGCATCCGCCGGGCACCTCACACAGGCGCGGCGCGCGTCGCGCTGCTGGCCGAGTTCATGCGCGAGAAGTTGCGAATGTACAAAACGCGCGGCGACAAAGCCGCCATCGCCCGCATGGCGTCGCAATTCGGTTTCGCACCCGCCGATGTGGAAAAAATCATCAGCCGGGAAACGCATATCGTGCCGGTGAACATTACCTATTATCCGGTGCGGGCGCGCCAGAATGCCTTGAGCAGATTTGCCAAAAAATTTTTCGCTAATCTTTCCACCCGCTTTCAGGAGGAGCTGGAAATTGAATGGCCGATTCTTCTGGGCAAGGTGGACATCGACATCAACTTCGGCAGACCGATTTCCGCAAAAAAATACATAGCGTCCAAATGGAAGCTCAGAAGAATGATGGCGGATCATCAGGCTTATCTGAACCCCGCTCCCTTCAAGCAAATACCGGCTTTCCGTAAAACCTGCGTCCGGCTGATGTACGATTACATGAAAGCCATTTACGCCATGACCACCGTCAATCATGATCATATCATGTCTTACATTCTGGCCGGCTACCGGCAGAACAGCTTCAGCGAGCAGAATTTTAAAAAACGCATCTTTCTGGCCATCGAGCACTTGCGCAACATCGGCCTGACCAATTGCCATACCTCCCTGTATCAAAAACAGTTTTATCTGCTGACCGACGATTACCACGAAAAATACGAAAATTTCGTGAAAGAAGCAGTAGATTCCGGTTACATCCAGCGCGAAAACGGCATCATCACCCGCAACAGGGAGCGCTTCAGCGTGGTTTCCGATTTTCACACCATCCGGCGGGATAACATCATCGAGGTTCTCAAAAACGAAATCCAGCCGCTGCGCGATTTGACGAGAACCATCTACTGGCAGATGTTCATTCCCGATTTTTACTTCAGGTGGAAAATAAAGGATACCTTTATCAAACTGGACAAAAAGCTCTTCGAGGAAGATTACGCCCGTTATTATCTGCCCGCAGAAAGCAAACCAAAAAATATCGGGGAGCCGTTTTTTCTGAAACACTTTTTCAGCAGGAGGGGCGTCATTCTGGTTCACGGCTATATGGCGGCGCCAGAGGAAATCAGGCCACTGGCGGATTATTTGCATCAAAACGGCTACAACGTTTACGGCGTCCGTATGCGCGGGCACGGCACAGCGCCGGAGGATCTTGCCGCGCGCAACTGGGAAAAATGGTACGATTCCGCGAGCCGCGCGTACATCATCATGAAAAACAGCGTCAAGACCCTGTCCATCGCCGGTTTTTCCATGGGCGGCGGTATCGCCCTGCTGCAAGCCGCCAACAAACCGGGACGGTATGCCGGGGTTGTATCCATCAACGCGCCCTTGAAGCTCAAAAGCGTGGCCTCCAAGTTCGCGCCGTTTGTCATGGCGTGGAACACGCTGCTCGACAAAATGAGCATGGATAAATTGAAAAAGGAATTTATCGAAAACGATCCGGAAAATCGGCACATCAATTATGTCCGCAATCCCGTCCGGGGCGGATACGAACTGGATAGGCTCATGAGGCTGGTGGAAAAGCGCCTGCAGAATGTCGCCGACCCAACGCTGATTATCCAGGCATCGGGCGACCCCGTCGTGGATTCGGTAAGCGGCGAAGAAATCTACAACAAACTGGGCACAAAAGAAAAACAGCTTTATATCGTCAAGGCGGATCATCATGGCATATTGCGGGGCAGGGAAGCCGATGAGGTCAATACGAAGGTTTTGGAATTTTTAGAAGGGTTATTAACAGGCCAGGAATAGTAACGACATTTGACACTTTGCAATTATAGTCGTCGCCCCGGCGAAGGCCGGGGTCCAGTTTCATTGGTTATGGATTCCGGCTTCCGAGACTTTTTCGCAATAGCAAGGAATGTCATTGCGGGTGTAATGGCAAAAAATGTGTGCTGAAAGAGGTTACAAATTATATAAAATCATATAGATAAGAGGTATTAATTCAAAGTAGTTTATATAGGGAGGTTCTATGATTGATCAATGGATAAACGAAATCAAAAAGGAATCGCCGGCGGATATGCTGGGGATGATTCTTGCGCATAACGGCATCGTGCGGGCGACGGCCAAAGACGGCGGAAAGGTTCAGGCGATGAATCTGTCCTATGACAAGGCGAAACTGGCGGACGCAGTGCGCGAATTCAAAAAGAGGGAAGGCATCGCCGACATAAAAGTCTGGATTAACGAAGGCCATCTCGAAATCGGCGACGACATCATGAACGTCTGCGTGGCCGGCCGCTTCCGCACGGACGTGCTGCCGGTTTTTCAGGAACTGATTTCAATGATTAAAAATGAAATTGTAAAGGAGGAGGAGATTTAACGAAAAGCTAAGCCGGAGCGTTAGCGATCAGGTGTATTGACTTTTGGATATTATTTTACGATCACTATTCGCATTTATCATGAAACGCATCAGAGGTGAAACAAGCTAAGGTGAACCTGGCAACACCTTCTTTTCTTGATACATTAATAATAGCGTAGACGACTTTAGATCCCTCTCCGCGATTATTCAAACCGTGCGCATTAACAAGATAACTTCCAGGCAAGGCATGATCCCTTCTATAGGAGATAAATACATCGGTTATATCTCCAACTTTTTGTATTACTTCTTCATTATGCTTTACAAAATTTATAACAAGCTGCTTTTCCTTTTTCATGACCATATTGTTTTGTCGATCAGTGTATAAAAAATAACAAACCATGCAAAATATGCCAACAAAAATGAATGCTCCATATTGCTTTGTGCGACTTTCTGAATATTTGTCATCACTCAGTGAAACAATACGTTTTAATAAGATGAATACAAATACCAATATAAACACAATAGAAGCCCAGAAAATAGCAACTGTGAGAAATGATTCATTATCCGAAAAGCCAAGATATCTGGCAGTATATTCTATAATAGCAAAAGTTATATGAGAATACTTTGGTGCCGTACCATCACCCATTACACAAGCAGCGGCAACAAAAAAAGAAATTAATAGACAAACAAAAACAATGAAAGCGTATTTCCCTGCTATAAATAAAGCAATTAATACTGATTTTTTAAATTTTTCTTGTGCCATATTAATCTTTAATGCCCAACACAAAAATCAGCTGGAGCGCTCCACAAGAGCGCGATCTGGTGCAGCGCCGGGTTAGCCCGCCCTTTTTTCTGCAATATCGTTATAGATTCTATTCCTTGACAAAACCATTGAGCAGTTCGTCGATGACAGGGTCCATTTTTGTCTTTGTACTTTGCCATTTCATCAATGAAAGCCCCCCGCCCCCTCTCAAATGATACTCAGCATATCCAATTTGTGCATTGCCTTGATAAAGGCGCAGTTCTGCATGTTTCATGTAAGTTGCCAAATCCCATGTAACTTCACAATAATATGACAGATGGTTTTCACAGTCGGAAGGCAAATCACCACTATAGATTTGGGTAGTTACACCATGGCGGTCAAAACCGTCGCGGATCACACCAATCATCTGGCCATCAAGGCACATCTGTTCGCCATCCTTGATGCATGTATGTTTCACTTTTAATGATTTATCTACAGGGCGAACTGTCATTGTGGTGCAACCAAATACTAATGTTAATGAAAGAATAATTAGAATCAATCGAAGTATAAACATTGAATACAGCCTCCTTAAGTGTTTGTTTGAACTGCCACTCCTTCCTTCATTTAAAGTATTATTCCGCAGATAGCGTTTGTAATCGTCTTTAGTCAAACCAGCTTTTGTCGCGGCGGTACCAGCGATTGGGAAGAATGCGGTACATCACCCGGGAGAACTGGTCGATATATTCCTTGTTTCTCTTGTCGTACTGGCAGGCGTGGATTATTTTTTCTTTGATTTCACTCTTGGGTCCCGCTTCATTGAATATCTGGTAGGCGCAGGAGAACAGGGGGCTGTACATGTTTTTCTTCTCCAGATATTTGCGAACGTTCCGGATGGTGTTGGGGCCTTCCGGCGTTCCGTCGATTTTTTCCAGAACGCGCAGGTTGGTTTCGATGGGGTTGCCGGTGTAGAGTTCGTAGAAATATTTTCCGTAGCGGTAGTTTTTGCTGGCGAGCGACGAAACCGTCACGTACATATCGCCGACGCCCGCCTGGCTGTGAAAGGCCTGAAAACCTCCTCCCATCAAACGCGATAGCGAGCGGATCTCCACGCCGGAGCGGGCGAAGATGGTGCCGGGAATGGAATCGCCCAACTGGAGCGAATCGGACAAACCCTTGATGTTGGCGACAACATTTTTCAAGGCTCCGCAGGCTTCGACGCCGACGACGTCGAAATTGAAGTAAGAGTTTAATTCCTTGCGGTTGAATTTGAGCAAATCCTCCCGGATGACGTTGGCAATGCTTTTCGGCCCGGCGACGGTCAGGCAGACGGGATTGCCCAGCGCGATATCCATGTCGAAGAACGGACCGCCGATACACACGATCTGATATTTGTGTTTGAGATTGAAAAGGCTGTTGTTGACCAGTTGGGAGGGCGTTATCAGTTCCTTGGATCTTTCATCGGAGATCAGGCCCTTGATCGGCGAAATAAGACAGGTCTCGCCCGCTTTTCTGTCAATCATCGGTTTGAGGTAATTGAGCATCTCCGGCATGCGGTTCATCGTGATGGCCAGAATGATAAAATCGTTGTTTTCGATGATGTGTCCAAGATCATTGGTGGCATAAACTTTCGTCGAAAGCCGGGGGACGTTGTCCATACCGCCCAGACGTTTGGCCAGATCCTCGGTCAGATGCAAAGGATTCAGATGATCCCGGTTGATGGCTTTGCAGACCTCCGCGTCGTGGTAATAAATGGCCACGCGTTTGTTGTCGCGGCCGAATTTGTAAGCGAAAGCGGTGCCCAACCGGCCGGGGCCGATGATGGCGACTCTCGATGAATCCAGATTAGGAGTGAACATGGGTTATTGTATTTACTCCAGCGATAGATTTCGGTTTTTGAGAATTTATTTATATTGGCGATTCCTAATAGCTTTTTTCGCCAGAAAATTAAACCATTTTATTTAATAAGCCTTGATTGTTCATTATCCCCCGCCGCTACGCTTCGGGGATATCACGGATATCTGCGATATCCTCCGCCTGCGGCGGGATAGTTCAACTTACAAGTTTCAGTTCACTACGTTTCTGAAACTTGAGTTTCATTAGTTCGACTAACGACTCAAACTTCACTTCGATCGTTTTTGTCGATTCTCATTTCCTGCGTCGCTACGCTCCTAGGATAGTTCGCCTTACGCTTCACAAAGTTCAGCTTGGCTCACTATCCCCCTCCGCTTCGCTTCGGGGATAATTCGACTAACGCTTCGAACTTCGTCCCGATCTATCGGGACTCGTTCTCAGCGAGTCTCATTATTTTAGTTGCATTATCATAAATGATTGTTTAAAAAAAGCAAAGCCTTGATCATCAGGATATTTTTAGAGCGTTGCATTGATCTGTTGCAGACAGAAGAAGGTTAAATTATCTGAAGATTCAGGACTTTTTGAGAAAATTCTAGCGGAAAAGAGAGTATTTTCATGACCGATATAGAAGATTCGAATCTGGAAGAAAAAAGCGTTTATTTTCACGACGGTAAGCTGAAAGAAAGAAAATATCTCTGTTTAGGCAAACTGGAGGGAGACTATTTTGCCTATTATCACAGCGGGCAGGTTCTTTCCCATGTCACTTTTGCCAAAGGCAAAAAGAACGGTCCCGCAGAAATTTATTATCCGGACGGCCAGATCAAGGAAAAGGCCAATTTTGTCAATGACAAGATGGACGGCGAATATATTTCCTACTACGAAAACGGCCATATCCGGGAGCAGGAGTTTTATAAAAAAGGCAAGCTCGACGGCCGGTACAGGATTTACTACAAAACGGGACAGTTAAAGGCGGAGGAAAATTTCCGCAGCGGGAAGTTCGAAGGCGAGTATGTCTGTTACTACAAAAATGGTCAGATTAAAGAAACGGGTTGTTTCAAAAATGACAAGCGGGAAGGTGAGTATTACGCCTATTTCAAAGGCGGCCAGATGAGGGAAAAGGCCCAATACAAAAAAGGCAAAACCATCGGAGAATTTATCGAGTTTTCAGAAACAGGTCCGGATGCCGAGGCGACGGACAGCGAGGAAAACGGCGGCTCCCGCATCTGGGAGGAAAACGAAGTTGCCGGATTGCTCCGGGACCTTCATCATTTCGATAAAAATCAGGAAAAATAAAGCATTCCCTTTTCGGGAAAGGAGTCATCATGATCAACAAAATACTGGTTCCCACCGATGGTTCTCCCAACAGCCTTATTGCTCTGGATTACGCGATGTACATCGCCCGCAAACTGAGCGCTTCCCTGACAGGCCTCTACGTGATTGATGTGAACCTGATTCAGGGACCGATGCTGACGGATGTTTCCGGTTCGGTCGGCATGCCGCCCTACGAAGGATTCTTTGATGCGATTGAAAAATCTCTGGATGAAAAGGCGGATTTTATCCTGAAGGAATTTCAGGAGCGCTGCGTAAAGGGCAGCGTGAAATCGGATGTGAAAAAAATTATCGGAAAGGTCAGCTCGGTGATTATCGAAGAGGCGCAAAATGCCGATATGATTCTGATGGCGAAAAAAGGCGAGCATTTTCATCTGAAGGAAGGTGGGCTCCTGGGTTCGGTGGCTGAAGCGGTTGTCCGCAATTCGGGTAAGCCGGTGCTGATTACGCCTGAAAATTTCATGGAGATCGAAAGCATGGGGCTGGCTTATGACGGCAGTGATTCGGCGGTCAAGGCGCTGAAGCTGTCGCTGAATTTATCGGAAAAAAACGCTTGGCCGATGACAGCCGTCATCATCACGAACGATTCTAAAAAAGCGGCTTCCTTATCCGCGCAGGTGGAGGATGCCAATCAGCCGGACCCCGATGAGCCGCCGTTAACCGACTGCGCAATCGTCAATCTTTCCGGCAAGGAGTCCGATGAAATCATCAGGTTCATCAAAGAAGGCTCCGTCGAATTAATGGTGATGGGCGCTTACGGCCATAACCGTCTGCGCCAGCTTCTGCTGGGCAGCACCACGTCGCTCGTCATCCACAAAAGCCCGATTCCCGTTCTGCTGATCCGTTAAATTATCTGTACGATGTTTAAAATATATGAGACAAATGAGGCGAAAGCTGAAGAGCTGAAATGTTATTCAGCCGATCATGAACGCCAGGGGCGAAATTTGTGCGACCGGTAAATATTTTACTGTTAAGCATTCTTATTTCGGTTGTTAATTTGTCCGGCTGTAGTACGATTTATCGACATTACATTGATCGCGAAGTCGATGCTCCCGCAGAGGTGGAACAAGCGTACGCTACCCGGGGAGAGATTAACGTAATTTTGCTGCCGGGCTGCGCCGCGGAACCGGGCGCTCAGGATACGCTTTTCAGTTGCCTGAAACTCTCTCGCGATGTCCATCCCGAATCCGTCAAATTGCCGTCCGGTGAAAAACTTTATTTGGGTCATGTCTCCGAATTCATTTTGCGCGCCTTCAAATATTATCAGATGGAAGAGAGCTTCAAGGACTTCTACGAGCACCGCGTAATTCTGAAAATCCGCAAATTGACGCCTCAGGAGCTTCGCGCTCGGAAATTCGAGGATTATTCCGGCATTGCCGTGGGCGCGACAAGCACCGTAGCCGGTGCGGCGACCATGATGCCGCTGGGCGCCATTTTTTTTCTGGCGGATGGTCTTAAAACGGAAATAGACCGCCAGGATTTTGAAGACCGAACCGAAATTGTGGGGCTACCCAAACCGAAAAAAAGCACGCTGGTCCACAAACTGAAATCCGGCGGACGGACGCTGGCGCATTGGAAGGATGAAATTGTCCTGAAGATGACAGGTGAAAAAAGCGAGCAGCTTGCGCTTGATGAGAAAGTCACGAGCTACCTCGTGGAAGAATGCACGCTGGAAAAAGTAACGCCCGAAGAGATGGAAACTTATAAAGAACAGATTCAACTGTTCAGAAATCCCGGTAACATCGAATCCGCCCGGGTCATTGATTAACGCACCGATTCTATGCCAGGCAGGTCTCTGCTGCCTGTTTGATTCAATTAAAAATCATTCTTGTTGAACGCGTCTGCCAGCGTGTTTAACAATTCATGTCTCGTCATATCAAATTGAATCGGTGTGATGGTGATGAACCCGTCGGCCAGCGCGCCGACATCGGTTTCTTTGGGTTCGTTGGCGGCCTGAGGCGCGCCGGTAAACCAGTAGTAAATATTATCCCGCGGATCGGTTCTTTTTTCAAAATGCTCGATAATGTTTTTTCGGGACTGCCTCACGACCACGGCGCCCTTGATTTTTTCCGGCGGCAGACAGGGGACGTTCACGTTAATCGCGCTTCCCTTGAGCAGCTCCTTGTTGCTCAAAATCAGACGGGTCATTTTGCGGGCGAACTGGGCGGCGTAGGTGAAGTCCGCCTCCTTATGGCTATCCAGGGAGACGGCCATGGAAGGGACGCCCATAATCGCCGCTTCGGTGGCGGCGGAGACCGTTCCCGAATAAAGAACATTGATGCCCGCGTTGCCGCCGCGGTTGATTCCCGAAACAACCAGCTCCACCGGTTTGTCGGATAATTCCTTGATGCCTATTTTCACGCAATCCGCCGGTGTGCCGCAAACCGCGTAGCCCAGGAAGTGTCCGGTTTTTGTGGCGCTGCGCACCATCAGCGGACGGAACAGCGTAATGGCGTGTCCCACGGCGCTTTGTTCGATTTCCGGGGCGACAATCAGACAATCGGCTTCCTGAGAAAGTTCGTCGTACAGAGCGCTCAGGCCTCTGGCATAAATTCCATCATCGTTGGTCAGTAAGAAACGCATAGAATTGTTCAACCTCTTTAAATATTTTTAAGGAAAATCAAGATAACTCTTATAGCAGGATCAGCGGATCAGTTCCAGTCCCTCCTTTTGGATTCTTAAAATAAAGGGGGTTTTTTGGGATACCCTGCCGGGATCAAAATAAGTGGCGCCCGTCACGCCATGATAAATGCCTATTTGTGCGAGATGGGAAACAAAAGCCTGTCTTGTCTTCACACGGGTATTGTCCAGAACGGAAAAAATCATTCCGGCGGTATCGAACGCCAGCGCTTCAATATTTTCCGGCTGACGTTTGTGGGTCGCGTAAAAGGCTTCGACAAAATCGTAAATTTCCGGATTTCCACTGTCCGTCAAAAAACTATCCACGAAGACGGCGTTTTCCATGTAGTGCGCTCCGCCTGCGCGCAAATGCGGTGAATTCCACAGGCTCGTGCCCAGCAGCGCGAACCCCTTGACTTTATGATAATCAAGTTGTGAGGTAATCATCTTTACCCTGAGATACGAATCGGGAATGAAAATCGCTTCGAAGCCGAACGGGACTGCTTCCGAACCGTCTTGTTTCGCTGGCTTTGTTTTTGACTTGCGCTTGGTAGTTCCGCCCTTCAGCTTTCTGATTTCGCCGGAAAAATCCGTCTGATTCTTTCTGTAAGAAATCGCCCTCTCTACCTTGCCGCCGAAACGGGTCACCTCGCGGCGGAAAATTGCTTCCATTTCCACGCCGTAATCGTCCTGCGGGAAAAGAACGGAGAATATCCCGCAATTCAAATCGTAAACGGCGTATTTGACCAAAGCCCTGATCTGTTGGCTGGGGGTCAGGAAATGTTGAAAGACAAAGTCTCCGGCGACTGTCACATCTTCTGCGGAGGTTATCAAAATGAGCGGCACTTTCCATTTGTTGGCTTCGGCCGCGGCTTCCAGGGCTTCCGCCTTTCCGGTAACGGCGATGATGGCCATCACATTCCCGGCGTTTGCTAATTTTTCCACGGCGGCTTTTGTTTTTTCCGGCATGCTTCGGGAATCTTCCACGACGATTTCCCAGACCGTCCTGTTTTTGTTGAAAGAAACGCCGGCTGCCAGCATGATGGCGTCCAGTGCCTTCTTTCCCCAATCGCTGTATGGGCCGGATAAGGGGAGCACGCAACCTATGCTGGTGGGTTTGACATTGACGGAAGATGAAGCGGCCGGGAACGGCGGTAATTCCGAACGGACGGGCGGCGGCGGTGTGATTTCCGTCGGTTCGATTGCCGCTGGATTTTCAAAGGCGAAAGCAATATTCGCCAGACAAAGGGAGAAAACGGCCAGAAAAAAAACAGAACATTTTCCCATCTTGACACCGCGGTTCATTGTCCATCCCTGATAATTTTCAGAATATAATTCCGAACGCTTTCAGCCAGATCAGGTCTGTTCAGCATAACGGAAATTTCATTATTGTACTTCAACGCGGACTGCGTAAAATTATGACTTCCCAGGAAGATCAGCCGTTGATCGATGACAATGAGTTTCGTGTGGGTGGTTTTGCGCGGTGAATCGTAAAATACTCCGATGCCCTTGCTCGCCATAAGATCGCCGGATTTTTTGTTTTGAAGCGTCAGGTTATCCTCCCTGCCGCGCGTCGTTTCCAGAACGACCATAACCTTGACACCTCTTTTGACGGCGTTGGCCAGATGATTTACAATCCGGTCCGGGTAGCTGTTTTTATGCTCGCCGGCTTTAAACGAAAAAATGGACATCAGAATTTCGTCCTGCGCCTCATCGATGGATTTTATCAGCGCGGGCAGAAAATTTTCATTGGTCAAAATGACCGCCTGACAGTCGCCCGATATTTTTTTAGCGTGTTTGCTCTCGGCCGACACCGGCGAATCGCATCCGAAAATCAGCAGCGTGAGGCCGAGCCATAACAGAATATTTCTCCGGAAAACTTTCATGCTTAATTTCCATTAAATTTGTTTCTAAAAAGTCTATAACATTTTTCAATGAGCGTCGATATAAAAAAGCCCGGAAGAAAATTTCTCCCGGGCTTTGAATGTCATCAATGGATGGGCTTACTTTGCGTCTTCGAAATCAGCGTCAACAACATCATCCTTCTTATCGGATGCCTGCTCGCCGCCGCCCGGCTGCGCTCCATCACCGGCCCCGGGGCCTCCCTGTCCGCCGGCTGTTTTCGCATACATCGCTTCAGCCAGTTTGTGGGAAACAGTCATCAATTCATCCTGCGTCTTCTTGATGGCCTCCAGGTCGTCTGCTTCAATCGCTTTTTTGACGTTGGCAATGGCTTCCTCGATGCGGGTTTTTTCCGCCGCGTCCACCTTGTCGCCGAATTCCTTGATATTCTTTTCCACGGAATAAACCATGGCATCGGCCTGATTTCTGGCTTCGATGAGTTCTTTGCGCTTCTTATCTTCCTCCGCGTGCATTTCGGCGTCCTTGACCAGCTTTTCAATTTCCGCTTCGTTCAAACCGCTGGAAGCGGTGATCTTGATGCTCTGTTCCTTGCCCGTGCCGAGATCCTTGGCGTTGACATGCACGATGCCGTTGGCATCGATGTCGAAGGCAACCTCAATCTGAGGCACGCCGCGGGGTGCGGTAGGAATGCCGACCAGTTCAAAACGTCCGAGCGTTCTGTTGTCGGCTGCCATCTGGCGTTCGCCCTGCAGAACATGAATGCTCACTGCCGGCTGATTATCCGCCGCTGTGGAGAAGATCTGGCTCTTCTTGGTGGGAATGGTCGTGTTCTTCTCGATCAGCCGGGTCATCACGCCGCCCAGGGTTTCGATTCCCAGAGATAGCGGGGTAACATCCAGAAGCAGAACATCCTTCACATCACCCGACAAAACGCCGCCCTGAATCGCCGCGCCGACCGCGACCACTTCATCAGGATTAACGCCGCGGTTGGGCTCCTTGCCGAAAATTTCTTTGACCTTCTGCTGAACGCGCGGCATGCGGGTCATACCGCCCACCAAAATAACCTCATTGATATCCTTGGTGGACATACCGGCGTCTTTCAACGCGGTCTGGCAGGGACCGATCACTTTATTAATCAACTCTTCCACAAGCGATTCCAGCTTCGCGCGGGAAAGCTTCATATTCATATGTTTGGGACCGGAAGCATCCGCCGTGATGAAGGGCAGATTAATGTCGGTCTCCATCGTCGTGGAAAGTTCCATCTTGGCTTTTTCCGCCGCTTCTTTCAATCGCTGAAGCGCCATTTTGTCGTTTCTTAAATCAATGCCCTGATCTTTTTTGAATTCGGCAACCAGAAAATCCATCACGCGGAGATCGAAATCCTCTCCGCCCAGATGCGTGTCGCCGTTCGTCGATTTAACTTCGAACACACCGTCGCCGAGCTCCAGAATCGAAATGTCGAATGTTCCGCCGCCCAGGTCGAACACGGCTATTTTTTCATCCTTCTTTTTATCCAGCCCGTAAGCCAGCGCCGCAGCCGTCGGTTCGTTGATGATGCGCAGAACATTCAGTCCGGCAACCTTGCCCGCGTCCTTGGTCGCCTGACGCTGCGAGTCGTTAAAATAGGCCGGAACGGTAATGACCGCGTCATTCACTTTTTCGCCCAGATAATCCTCGGCCGTCTGTTTCATCTTGGTCAGAATCATGGCCGATATTTCAGCCGGCGAATAATTCTTGCCGCGCACGGTAACCTGCGCGTCGCCGTTGGAAGCTTCAGTTATTTTATAAGGTATTGTCTTAATATCGAGCTGAACTTCTTTCGATGAATATTTTCGGCCAATCAGTCTCTTGACGGCATAAACGGTATTTTCCGAATTGGTGATGGCCTGCCTTTTGGCAACCTGCCCGACCAGGCGCTCTCCGCTTTCTGAAATGGCCACAATAGATGGCGTGGTGCGATTTCCTTCCTGATTAGCAATCACGATAGGGTCTCCGCCTTCCATGATTGCTACGCACGAATTTGTGGTTCCTAAGTCAATTCCAATAATCTTTCCCATAGTTCCTCCTTATTCTGTATCCTCTGTTTTTTCACAGAAATTTCCCCCTTTATTTTTGCAGACGCAAACCCTTGAAGGTCTTACCAGACGGCCGTTCAACAAATACCCTTTTTCCATTTCACTGACGATTTTGTTGTCATCGTGCTGATCGCTTTCGACCTGCATCAGGGCTTCATGAAAGTTCGGATCGAAATCCTGTCCCGCCGCTTCAATGCGTTCGACGCCGTGTTTTTTCAGGCAGCACAAAAGCTGCTCCTGAATCAGGGCGACGCCGTCTTTAAACGCCTGAATATCGCCGGTATCGTGATCGAGGGCTCTGTCCAGAGAGTCCATAAAGGGCAAGATATCTTTGATGATCTCTTCATTGCCGTACTTGATGGCGTCCACCTTGTCTTTCAGAGCACGCTTTTTGTAATTATCAAAATCGGCGATTGCGCGGAGATATTTTTCATAATGCTCCACGGCCTCTTTTTCTTTTGCGTCCAATTTTTGCCTTAAATCTTCTAAATCCTTATTCTGGCTTTCCGTCCCAACACTTTTTTCTTTAAGCGCGTCGTCATCGTGTTGAGCGTGTCTGGCCTTATGTTCGTTGTGATCTTTTTTTCTCACCGTGACCTCTACTTTTATTTAAAATCAGGCTTCTGAAATAATTTGATGTCCACCATTTCGCAAATCACATGCGCCGCGGTAATGTGCGCTTCCTGAATACGTGCCGTGCTGCCGGAAGATACGTTGACCGAAAAATCAACGATTTTGGCGATGTCTCCACCATCCTTGCCCGTGAAAGCGATGGTTGTCAGCCCTGTTTTTTTGGCCATTTCCAGACCCTTTAAAACATTGGGAGAATTCCCGCTGGTGCTGATACCCCAGGCAATGTCTCCTTGCTGACCGATGGCGCGTATCTGCTTGCTGAATATTTCAGAAAAATCATAATCGTTACCGATGCTTGTAATAACAGACGTATCTGTGGTCAACGCTATTGCCGGTAGCGGGGGTCTTTCGATTATAAAACGATTAACGAACTCTGCGGCAATATGCTGGGCGTCAGCGGCAGAGCCACCGTTTCCAAAAAGCAGAATTTTATTGCCCGCTTTGAGCGCGGCCGTCAACGTCTCGATAATATTGACCAGCTTGCCCAAATTTTCATTCAGGAAAATATCCTTGACGCGGGCACTTTCCTTGAATATTTTTATTATGTGATCTTCCATGCTTATCTCAGTTAATGCCTTTTTTAATGATCCCCTCAAAGCGGACTTAATATATTTACGGGTATATCCTCTGTCAAGGGAGCAGGGCGGAAAAATCTCATCTTTATTCAGTAGATATTTTAATTTCGGTCATCAAAGCGGCTGTGCCGGGCAGAAGGAGGGGGGCTTAGTCTTGACAAACGAAATTTCATAAATATATTTAGATTGAAATAAGCAAAATACTCAATAATAGCAATTATTTATATGTTAAATGATGCAAGACCCCGCTTATGCGGGATAATTTCCATCCCGATAGATCGGGATGGGATAATTCGACCTGCAAACTTCAGAAACGAAGTGAACTGAAGTTTGGGTCTCATTACAACTAGCCCATTCCGATACGCTTTTCTTTCGGAATTGGAGTCTCATCAGGAGGTAAAAACTATGTTTGGTCCGGGTATATGGAGAATGAAAAGGTTCGCGGACAGCGTTCCGGAAATTATTGATCTGCAGAGAGAAATCAACAGGCTCTTTTCCAATGTCGGACAAGGCGCAACTTTGGATTATCCCGCGGTCAATGTGTGGGAAAAGGATAATAGCCTGGTCGTAACGACGGAACTGCCGGGAATGGATGCTGAAAACATCAATATCTCGGTAACGGGAGCAACTTTGACGATTTCCGGAATGAGCAAAGCCGATCCCATTAAAGAAGGAGAAACGTATTTGCGTCAGGAAAGAGAACTGGGCTCTTTCCAGCGCAGTTTTCAACTGCCTTTCCAGGTGGATTCCAAGGCGGTTGAAGCAAAATATGAGAAGGGAGTTTTAAAAGTTTCTTTACCCAGACAGAAAGAAGATTTGCCGAAAAAAATTAGAATTAATTCATAAAGGAGGTCCGTGAGTTATGTCCGATAAAGACCTGCAGAAAACTGAAAATGTGGCGGTGACTGAAAAAATCCGTAATGTGAAGACGTTCATCCCGCGGGTGGATATTTACGAGACAAAGGAAGCGCTCTTTCTGATTGCCGACATGCCCGGCGTTGATGAGGCAACCGTTGACGTGGAGTTGGAAAAAAATATTCTGAAAATTTCCGGACGCGTTGAGAACGGCAAGGTTAAAGATTATAATCTTGTATTATCCGAGTATGACGTCGGCGATTATGAAAGGACGTTTACGTTGTCCGACGAAATTGACCGGGATAAAATCCGAGCAACGGTCAAACAGGGTGTTCTCAGGTTGGAACTGCCCAAGGCGGAGAAGGTAAAACCGAAGAAGATTGCGATTAACGCAGCATAAAAATTAAGAGGTGATAATTATCCGATACGTTTTGCTTCTGTTCCCGCGGGCTTCGCACGCGGGGTAAGTCCACTTACAGATATTGCTTCACTGCGTTTGTAATATCTGAACTTCATTGAAACAGGAGGTTCATTATGAAGATTAAAAATTTATTACCGGAGGTCGCCCGGAGGGTAAGAGCCGATAATGATCATCCTTTCTATTCCCTGCAAAAGGAAATGAACGGTGTGTTCGATAATTTCTTCCGGGGTTTTGATGTAGCGCCGCGGGGATTTACCAAAGGCTTGGGAACTTTTTCGCCTTCTATTGACGTAAAAGAAAACGACAAGGAATTCATCATCAGGGCCGAATTGCCGGGCGTGGAAGAGAAGGATATTGATGTAACCGTTACGAACGATTTGGTGACCATCAGAGGTGAAAAGAAAGAAGAAAAGGAAGATAAAGACAAAAATTATTACTATATGGAGAGAACTTACGGTTCTTTCTGCAGAGCCATCCCATTGGAAGCGGAAATAGAATCAGGAAAAGCGGAGGCGCGTTTCAAGAACGGCATTCTGGACATCAAGATTCCCAAGAGCCAGAGCGCCAAAGCAAAAGGCACCAAGGTTTCCATCGAGACCGTTTAATCGAAAAAGCCCGTCTCTCGTCAAAGAGGCGGGCTTTTTCAAAAATTTTAAAGGTTTTTTCGCGCCTATTTTGCGCCTAGTTGTAGCCTTCGTCGTAAGCAATCATGTCCAGATGCAACGTCGCGATATCTTCAACATCCATATTCGGTTCTTCGCTTGATTTCGGCAATTCCACGGTTTTGATGTAGCGGCGGCATTTGTTGCATACATCCACGCGGTAGCGTTCGTCGCCTTCCACTTCAAAATAAGCCAGGGAATGTTGTTCGTCATTGCCGCAGAAGGGACATTTGATGCGGTTGAAGTACCATTTACAGCCGCACTGATGGCAGAACAGATATCGTTTTCCGTCTTCCTCTCTCCGGATTTCGCCGATCTTGGGTTCCTTACCGCAGATCGGGCAGTAGCCCTCCGTCCAGCCGGATTTGGCCACTTTTTCTTCATATTTTTTGGCGATGAATTCCAACTCCGGACGCAGACTTTCTTCAAGAAACAGATCGATCAGATCAATGTTTTCTTCGCCATCGCGATTTTCCTTTGTTTCCTGTGCTGCCGCGTCATCTGTTTTGCGATCGAAAGAGGCCCGAATAATCTTTTCCCACTCAAACGTCGCGTTTTGGATGATGTCTTTGATGTTCTGGGATGCTTCAGGCATTCTTTTTTCCGTGATGGAAATCAGCGAATCGAAATATTTCTGGGGACGCGTTAAATCATATTTTTTGTCGGTCAAATCCAGCAGAGGCAGCCCGCCGTGCATTTTCTGAGGAATTAAATTTTCATCGACGCTGAAAATGGGACTCTCCATTTGATTGCAGTATTCTTCCCGCAGAATTAAAATGTCAGCCATGATATCCAGTATTTCCGTGTAATGAGGATTGGCTGTTTTATAGTCCTCTATGGTTTGTAAAGATTTGCGCAGAGACGCAGACATGTTTTTACTCCTGATACGTTTTGATTTTTGATTTGCCATATTGAATATCGTTGAATAAACAGATGTTCATTAAGAACAAATTACGTGCAAGCTATATCCGCTTTCTCCATGATGGGCAAGGAATATTTTCCCGGTGGAAACATTTTTGATTTACCTAAACAAATCGGAATCTTATCGCTTTAGAAAAAGATAAACGTCATGATAACGAAAAGAACCAGGAGAATGGGGATGGAATATTTAAACATGTATCCGAAGAAGCTGGGCATGTTTACGCCAGCCTCTTCCGCGATGGATTTAACCATGAAATTCGGAGCATTGCCGATATACGTATTGGCGCCCATGAAAACGGCGCCAATAGAGATAGCGGCAAGATAGGGAATCTTCTCCACGATTAATCTGGCGACGGCTGGCGCTTCCGGCATCCCGGGATAAAATTTCCCCAGCATGCTGTTAAAGAAGGTCAGATACGTCGGCGCGTTGTCCAGAAAACTGGACAAACCGCCCACCGCCCAGAAATAATGGGCGGGTTTGTCGATCATCTGTATCAATCCGGCCATCGCGCCCTGCTCACCGGCCTTTAAAATGGCCAGCGCCGGAATGATGGTGATGAATATGCCGGCGAAAAGATGGGCGACTTCCCGGATGGGCGCCCAGTTGAATTCATTATTTTTGTAGAGCTCTTTTTTTGTAAAGAGAAGAGAGCCTGCGCCCATCAGCATTAAAACGGCGTCTTTGATTAAATTTTCAATCGATTGATGAACCCCCAGAATATCAACCTCGCCCATTTTCATGCTTCCGCTGAACAACACAGCGGAGATGATGCCCGCCAGAAAAATGAAATTATGGCATCCGGAAATCCTGATCGGCTCCGGCGCATGATCCGGCGCCGCGGTTTTGCTTTCTCTTTTGTAATAGTATGAATCCAGCATAAAGTATAAAGCCAGAAGAATGATGGCGGCAAAGGCCATTTGCGGGAAAATCTTCAACGTCCAGAAAAAAGGAACGCCGTGCAGAAATCCGAGAAAAAGAGGCGGGTCGCCCAGCGGCGTCAACGCTCCGCCGATATTGCTGACCAGAAAAATAAAAAAAACGACGGTGTGCACCTTGTGAACCCGCCATGAATTGGAGCGCAGAATCGGCCGGATTAAAAGCATCGACGCGCCGGTCGTTCCGATGATTGAGGCGATTATCGTTCCGATACCAAGAATAATCGTGTTGATTCCGGGAGAACCTTTTAATGACCCCTGGATGTAAATTCCACCCGATACGGTAAACAGCGCCCATAAAAGCAGAATGAACGGAATATAATCGATGACGACGATATGAATGATTTCGTGCACGGCAACTTCCCGGAAAAAGTAGATAAAAGGCAGCGCGAAAACGAAAGCCCAGAAGACGGCGACTCTGGTGAAATTCCGGTGCCAGAATCGCGGGAAAAAAAGCGGAATCAGCGCGATGGATAACAGCATTCCGACAAACGGCAATATCGACCATAAGGGAAGAATCGTTCCAAGATTTTCTCCGGCGCTTTCCATTACCGGAGCGGCAGCTAGAGCCGTTAAAGGGTGCATCCACTGCAATGCCAGAAGCGACATAAAAAAAACACCGGAGTGTTTTGCGCACCGAAAGGCTTTTTCAGAAGACGGATTTAATCGTATGTGTCGTGAGAACATAAGTTTTGCCAATCCGGACCCGGCTATGAGGGGGTTTCTTTTTGAAGAAAAAGGGTTTGCGTCGGATAGGCAAATTCAATTCCTTCCTCGTGGAAGCGGCGGAAGATTTCCAGATTGATGGCTTCCTGAATATCCAGATATGTTTTGATGTCCGGCGTGGTCACGTAATACACGACTTCAAAATTCAGCGAGAAGTCTCCGTACTCCTTGAAATGAACGCGATCAAAACGGGCGTTTTTCTCTTTTTCGATGATATCGGTGACGATTTCTTTGATGGTTTTCAGTTTCTCCAGAGGGGTTTGATAGACAACCCCGAAAGCGAATAAAATCCGCCGTTCGGTCATCCGTTTAAAATTGCGGATGCGGCTTTTTAGAAGATCATTATTGGCAAAGATTAACTGCTCGCCGCTGAGACTGCGGATGCGGGTCGTCTTCAGGCCGATATGTTCAATCGTTCCGGACAGGGAATCCACCACCACAAAATCACCGATGACAAACGGTTTGTCCAGAACGATGGACAGGGAAGCGAAAAGATCGCCCAGAATGTTCTGCAATGCCAGAGCCACGGCGATACCGCCGATGCCCAGCCCGGCGACCAGTCCCGTAATATCCACCCCGATATTGTCCAGAATAAGAAGCAAAGCGATGGTCCAGAGAATGAGGCGCGCGACAAATCCCAACAGGGATATGGTTGTCGTGCTGGACGCATCATTTTCGGCTCGCTTCTGAATGGTGCGCCGGATGGCAAAATTTATGCCGGCGCTGACCCAAAGGCCTCCCTGTAAAATCAATATCAGGATGACAGCTTTTTGCCAGAAGGACTCAACGGAAGGTTTCAGCGTAATCCAGTTTGACGCCACGTAAACGGACGCAACAATGAGAATCAATATTTTGGTCTGTTTGAAAACGTCAACGAGAAGATCGTCAAATTTATTGTCGGTCAGTATGGCCAGTTTGGACAGCTTGCTGACGGCCACCCGCTGGACGATTTTAAGCGTTGCAAGGACAACGAGAAATATGCACAAGGCTATGAGCCAGTCCTGAAGAGTGTTCCCCCAATA
Source organism: Smithella sp. (assembly GCA_030018675.1). Lineage (GTDB taxonomy): Bacteria > Desulfobacterota > Syntrophia > Syntrophales > Smithellaceae > Smithella. The sequence continues at coordinate 709 of JASEHT010000018.1, read as the reverse complement.
TATGGTCTGCAATATCATTTTTTCTCCCAACATGACGCTTTGAGCAATCGCCTTAAAAATATTATTAAAGCTGTCGTCGATTTTATTTTTCAGGTATTACTAGAACAGGAATTGAAGTCGTGTCAATAATTTTAACATCCGTGCTGTCAAACATGGACGCGTATAATTTGCTGCGATGCGTATGGCCGGCCACGATAAGGTTAATTTGATTTTCGACAGCATATTTCACAATTTCGTCGGCGACGTCACCTTTAAGCGCGGCATAAACAACGTCGATATCCTCGATGAGAGCCGCGGGCACTTCTGCCTTGACTCTTAAAGCAATCGCGTCCTCATGATCCGCGGGTGTGCGATACCCGGCCAGGATGTTATTAACATACACGACATGCAGCCTGCTTTTAAACCGCCCTGCCAATGCGAAGGTTTCTTTCACGGAAGACACTTTTTCCGAATCCAGGTCAATGGCATATAAAATATTTTTAAAATTGAGCATATAAGCCTCCCAACAGTTAGAAATGATTATATATTATCGGCAATCTATGTCAACCTTTTATAGGTAATTTAAAATGTTATCCTATAGATGAGATTGAAAGAACAATAAAAAGGTCCTCTGTTATTAAATATCTTTGGCGCGTAAATCTTGAAATATCCTTTATTATGCTTGACAGGTTGAAATATTTTGTTAAAGAAGAGCTCGGCACAATATTAA